>NZ_SSXB01000104.1:0-11296 GCF_021698995.1 Blastococcus sp. KM273129
AGCTCCCACACCAGGAACGCCGCCGCGCCGAGCACCAGCAGCGACACCCACGGGTCGCCCGCGACCACGTCCACCAGCGGCTGCAGCACCGACTCGCCGCCGGTCAGCGCCGCGGCTCCCGAGGCGCCGGCCACGACCAGGCCGGCGCCCGCCACGGCGACCCGCACGGCCGCGTGCACCCGCGAGCGGCTCACCAGCACGACCAGCGGCAGCCCGACCGCCGCGGCCACCAGCAGGGCGAGCGCCGTCCCGGGGAGCTGCGCGGGTGCGAGCGGTGCGCCGTGCACCAGCCCGGCCACGCCCGCGAGCCACGTCGGAGCACGCGGACCCAGCGGCCGCACCGCGTGCACCGCCACCACCGCGACCGACGCGGCGACCAGCACCTCCACCGGCGGGCCCGGGAAGGGCAGGACCGACCCGAGCGCCGCCCCACCGAGGACGACGGCGGTCAGCAGCCCGGCGCGGGCCAGCGTCCCGCGCGACGACCGCTGCCCCCGCCACCGGCGGCCGGCGGCGACCAGCGGCGCGGTCAGCAGCAGCAGCGCCAGGAGCACCAGGTGCTCAGCGGTCAGCACGGTGCACCCGCCCCGCGGGCGACCGCAGCTCCGGATCGGTTCGCGGGCTCACCCGGCCGACGATGGCGGCCCCGCGTGGGACCGGCCTGGGCGGAGCCTGTGCATCCGGTGTGAACGCCGGCTCAGAGCCCCGGCGGCACGCCCCGCAACCGGACGACGGCGGCGCGGAAGTCGCGCCGGCCGACCGCGCGCCAGGCGGTGCGCACGGCGGGGGAGAGGGCGGCGAGCACGCGGGCGCGGTCGATGGCCGAGGCGTCCTCGAGCACCAGGCCCAGCACCAGCATCTGCTCGCGCCCGGGGAGCGCCGCCCCCGACGCCCGGACGACGGCGGCCCACTCGGCGGCCGGCAGGTGGACGGCGAGCAGCGGCACCAGGTCGGCCTCGTCCGCCGCGGCCGAGGCGACGACGGCGTCCGCGACGATCCCGCACGCACCCGCGAACGCGTCACGGGCGGCCGGTGACCCGGTGGCGGCCCACTCCCGGGCCGCGATCGAGAGGTCGCGGAGCAGGGAGTCCAGCGGCGCGGTCCGGGCCGCCCACGCGGCGACGTGCCACCGGGCGCCGTCCACCTCCGCGGCCGGCAGCGAACGGAGCAGCGCGGGCCACAGCCGCTCCCGCTCGACGGCGTGGTGCCCGAGCAGCACCCGCGAGACCAGGTCGGCGTGCCGGGTGAGCTCGGCGGTGCGGGCGGCGTCGCCGGCGGACGCCCAGGAGGAGAGCTCGGCCAGCAGCCGCAGCTCCCGGTGCACGGCCCGGTGCAGCACCCGCTCGTAGGCGGTGGCGGCGTTGCCCGGGGCGGGGGAGCACCGCTGTCATGGCACCTCGTCCGTGTCTGTGAGTGAGCTGGGACCGACGGTAGGGCGGCGGCGTCCCGGTCGACCAGGGACGGACGTCCCGACCCGGACGGGATCGTTCCGCGGGGCGGGGGCAGGCGACGAACCGGCGCCCGGGCACGAGGCCCGGGCGCCGGTGGCCGGTCATCAGGAGGAGGTGCGGGACAGCCACCCCGCGGCGGCCATGCCCAGCCCGAACAGCACCGTGCCGGGGATGATGCCGTAGCCCTCCGCCGGCAGGGCGGGGGAGACGAGCAGACCGAGGGTCATCCCGACGAGCGCGATGCTCACCGGCGGCGGCAGCAGGCGGCGACGCAGCGCGACGGCGGCGACCAGCACCGGCCCGAGCAGCGTGGCGATCCCGGCGACCGCGGCGAAGCCGGCGGCCGCCTCCTCGAAGGCGTGGTAGCCCTCGTGGCCCATCAGCGGGCGGACGTACGCCTCCGCCACCGAGCTCGCGGGCATGAGCACCATCCCCAGCCACGTGGTGCCGAGACCGGCCAGCGCGGTCCGGGAACCGCGGAAGCGGCGGGCGAGCACGCCGAGCCCGGCGGCGATGAGCAGGGCGCCGACGGCGAACGTCAGGTGCGAGAGCACCCAGGTCGAGGCCTCCGGCGCGGCCTCGTCGTGCTCCAGCGGGTGGAGGGCGTTGCCGACGGCGAAGAGCACGCCGCCGGCCACCAGCGCCGTCACCTCCAGCGCGTCGGAGGGGCGGTGGTCGCGGAGCGCGGGGGAGGAGGTCGGAGCGGTCAGGGGCGGTGCGGTGGTCATGGCGGTCCTCGGGCTCGGGGTGCGTCGGGTCGGGCGACCCGGTCGGCGCCGACGCTCGCGCCCCCCGCTTGCCGGTCGCTGACGGCCGGCTTGCCGTCCCGGCGACAAGTCGGCCGCAAGTGCGCCCGCGCAGGGTCGGCGCCGACCCCGACCTCCCGAGGAGCCGCCATGACCGGCAAGCCCGTCCCCGTCACCCCGCGCGCCGAGGGCGACCCCCGCCCCGACACCCTCGGCATGCGCCTGGCCCACCGCGCGATGCTGCGCGACGTCCGCCGCCTGACCGACCTGCTCCAGCAGGTCGCCGCCGGCCGCGCCGCCGTCGACGCGGAGCGGGCGCGCAGCATCGCCGGCTACGTCGGCGACTTCTGCGACTCCGTGCACCACCACCACTCGGCGGAGGACGACGTCCTGTGGCCGGTGCTGGCCGCCTCCGCCGGCCCGTCGGTCGACCTCGGTGAGCTCAGCGACGACCACGCCGCGCTCGACCCGCTGCTCGACCGCATCCGCGCCGGCGCCGCCGCCGTCGCCGCCCGCCCGGCCGACGAGGACACCGCGACCGCGCTCGCCGTCGACCTCGCCGAGCTGCGCGACACCCTCGAGGAGCACATCGCCGACGAGGAGGCCGCCGTGCTGCCGGCCATCGAGGAGCACGTCTCGGTCGGCGACTGGGCCGCCGTCGAGGCCGGCATCCGCAAGCGGGCGAAGCTCTCCTTCGAGGTGCCGCGGGTCGTCGACGTCGTCACGCCGGAGGAGCGCGCCACCCTGGTCGCCGAGGGCGGGCTCGCCGTCCGGCTGATGCTGGCGCTGCTCGTGCCCCCGTTCCGCCGCCGGGAGCGCCGCGTGTTCGGGAACTGAGTCAGAGGCCGACGGCGGCGAGCTCGGCCGCGAGCCGCCGCCGCACCTCGGCCGCCGCCGCGCGGTGCGCCGCGGCGGCATCCACGTCGCCCAAGAGCCCCGCGACCTCGGCCAGCGCGTCGTCCACCGGGCCGAGCACCAGCGTGCCCGAGTCCAGCCCGGCGACCCGGCCGGCCCACGGCAGCAGCTCCTCGCGCGCGGCCACGGCCGCCCCGACGTCGCCGAGCCGGACCGCGGCGTGCGCGCGCAGCGTCGTCGTCGTCAGCCAGTAGTAGTCGCGGGCGATCGGCCGGCGCCGCGCCCACACCGCCCGCGCGTCGGCCCCGCGCCCGGCGTCGAGGAAGGTGAGGACGACGGCGTCGCTCAGCGCTCCGGGCATCGCGGTGTCCAGCCACTCCATGTCCGCCACCGAGGAGCTGAGGTCCCCGCGGGCGAAGCCGGCGACGAACCGGCCGATCAGCGCCATGAGCCCGCCGTTGGTCTGCCCCGTCTCGGCCAGCCGGGTCGCGATCTCCTCGTAGCGGGCCCGGCCCTCGTCCACCCGGCCGGCCAGCACCAGCAGCGCGCCGGTGTGCACGCCCAGCGCGCCGAGCACGTGCCCGAGCTGGCCGCTGCCCGACAGCGCCACCGCGCGGTCGCCGTGCCGCCGGGCGAGCGCGAGGTCCGTGCGCGCCGACGCGGCGAGGAACAGCAGCCAGTGCGCGACCGCCTGGTGGTCGGGGGCGCCGGCCGCGGTCGCGACGGCGAGCAGCTCCTCGGCCAGCTCCTCCCGCCGGTCGGCGAGGTCGGGCCCCAGCGCCGCGTACGCCCGCGCGTTCAGCGCCAGGCACAGCAGCCGCGGCTCGCCCGGCACCCGGCGGGCCAGGGTCAGCGCCTCCGCGCTCGCCCGCTCGGCCCGGACGTCGTCGACCCCCTCGACCTCGCGGAACAGGGCGACCCAGAGCCGGGCGCGCACGTCGTCGGGCAGGTCTCCGCCGGCGGGGGTCTCCAGCAGCGCCAGCAGCGGGTCCAGCAGCTCGGGGTCCTGGGCGCCGTCGTCGCGGACGGTCCACACCAGCGGCGCGTCCCAGGCGGCCAGCGCGGCCACGTGCAGGTCGCGGCGGCCCAGCCGGGCGGCGGCCCGCACCGCCAGCCGCTGCTGCTCCCGGGCGACGACGGCGTTGCCGGCCCGCGCGTGCGCCGGGATCGAGGGCAGCAGCAGCGCCAGCAGCGCCTCGTCGCCGCCCACCCGCGCTCCCACCAGCTCGTGCACCCGCAGCGCGGTCGCCCACTGGCGGGCGGCGTCGGCGTGCGCGCCGAGCTGCTCGGCCTCCCGCGCGGCGGCCACCACGTACGGGACGGCGTCGGCCGCTGTCGTGGGCCCGGCCGCGGCGACGGCGTGGTGGGCCAGCGTCGTGGCGTCGGCGCCGCGCGCCTCGAGGGCGGCGAGCGCGGTGGCGTGCACGCGGGCGCGGCGCATGAGGGGCAGGTCCTCGTAGAGGGTGTCGCGCACGAGCGCGTGGCTGAACCGCACCTGCCCCGGCGCCGGCTCCACCAGCAGCCCGGCGAGGACGGCGGTCTCCAGCGCGTCGAGCAGCTCGTCGGGGTCGTGCCCGGTGACCGCGGCCAGCAGGTCGACGTCGGTCTCGCGGCCGAGCACCGCCGCCTGGCGCAGCGCGGTCACCGCCGGGCCGGGCAGCCGCTCCACCCGCCGGCGCAGCACCTCCCGCACACCGACCGGCACGCCGGCCCGCGCCGCGGCCGCGCCCTCGGAGACGATCAGCCGGGTGAGCTCGCGGACGAACAGCGGGTTGCCGCCGGTGCGCTCGCGCAGCAGCGCGACGACGTCCCCGTCCGGCTGCTCCAGCCCGTTGGCGCGGGCGAGGACGGCGACCCCGGCCGCGTCGAGCCCGCCCAGCGCCAGGTGCGCCGCGGTCGCGGTCGCCAGCGCCGCCCGGGTCGCGGCGAGCGCCTCGCCGTCCTCGGTCGTGCGGTACGTGGCCAGCACCAGCACCGGACGTCCGGCGAGCCCGCCGACCACCTGGCGCAGCAGCTGCAGGGTGAGGTCGTCGGCGCGGTGCACGTCGTCCAGCACGACCAGCAGCGGTGCCCCGCCGGCCGCGGCCGCCAGCTGGTCGGCCACCGACCGGGCGAGCCGGAACGGGTTGCCGTCCTCGGGCAGCGCGGCGTCGTCGAGCTCGCGCAGCACCTCGCTCCACGGCCAGGCCGGGGGCGCGCCCTCCACCTCGGGGCAGCGGCCCCACGCGGTCCGCCAGCCGCGGCGGCGCAGCTCGCCGGTCGCCGCCTCGACCAGGGTGGTCTTGCCCGCGCCGGCCTCGCCGCCGATCCACACCACGCGTGCGCCGGAGCGGGCCTCGCCGGCCGCGGCGAGCAGCCGGCGCAGCTCGGCGGTGCGGCCGATCGACGGGGGAGCGGGTTCCGGTGCCGGGGGCGCGACCGGGACGGCGGGCACGACCGCGGCCGGCGCGTCGAGCGCGGGGTCCTGCGCGAGGACCGCCGCCTCCAGCTCCCGCAGCTCGCGGCCGGGGTCGACGCCGAGCTCGTCGGCGAGGTGCTCGCGGGCCCGGCGCAGCACAGCCAGCGCGTCCCCCTGCCGGCCGCCGCGGTACAGGGCCAGCGCGAGCAGCCGCACGGCGCGCTCGCGGCCGGGGTGCTCGCGCACCAGCCGGTCGAGCTCCGGGACGACGGCGCCCGCGCGGCCGAGGTCGAGGTCGGCCTCGGCGCGGGCCTCCAGCGCGGTCAGCCGCAGCTCGTCGAGGCGGGCCACCTCCGGCGCCGCCCACGCGGTGTCGGCGACCTCGGCGTAGGCCGGCCCGCGCCAGCAGGCCAGTGCCCGCTCCAGCAGCTCGCGGCGGGCGGCGGCGCCGGCCTCGCCCTGCGCCCGCGCGACCAGGTCGGCGAAGCGCCAGGCGTCGACCGCCTCCCGCGGCAGGTGCAGCGCGTAGCCGGGGGCGCGGCTGACCAGCACGGTGGCCTCGCTGCGGGTGCGGCGGCCCGGCTCGAGCGCCCGGCGCAGGTGCGAGACGTGCACCTGCAGCGAGGCCAGCGCCTTGGGCGGCGGCTCGCCGTCCCACAGGTCGTCGACGATCCGGTCGGTGGAGACGACGTCCCCGCCGGCCACCGCCAGCCGGGCGAGCACCGAGCGCTGCCGCGGCCCGCCCAGCACCGCCGGCGCGCCGGCCACCGCCGCCCGCAGCGGGCCCAGGAACGACAGCTCGACGGGGGGCGCGTCGGGATGCGGCGAGGCCATGGCGGGGGGAACCTAGCCGATCCGGCGGCCCGGCGTCCCACGGTTCCTGCCAGGCTGGGCGCGTGCCGCCCGTCCGCAGCTCCGGGATCCTGCTGTTCCGCCGCGGGGCGGCCGGCGTCGAGGTGCTGCTCGGGCACATGGGCGGGCCGTTCTGGGCGCGGAAGGACGAGGGCGCCTGGTCGATCCCCAAGGGTGAGCACGACCCGGGCGAGGAGGGGGAGGCCGCCGCGCGCCGGGAGTTCGCCGAGGAGCTCGGCCTGCCGGTGCCCGCCGCGGAGCTGCACCCGCTCGGCGAGGTCCGGGGCCGCAAGCTGCTCGCCGTCTGGGCGGCCGAGGGGGACCTCGACGCGGATGCGATCACCAGCGGCACCTTCCCGCTGGAGTGGCCGCCGCGGTCGGGCCGGGTGCAGGAGTTCCCGGAGATCGACCGGGCCGCCTGGTTCGACCTCGCCACCGCGCGGCAGAAGCTGGTCAGGGCGCAGCTGCCCTTCCTCGACCGGCTGGTCGCCCACCTCGCCGGCTGACGGCGCAGACGCTCGCCATCTCCTACGGCTCCGGCGTCGTCGTCCGCCGGCTGGTCATCTGCGCCTCGGGCGCCAGCCGCGACCCGCTGACCGGGCTGCGCAACCGCCGCGGCTTCGACGAGGCCCTCGACGAGCTGCTGTCGGAGGCGGCCCGCACCCGCGAGCCGCTGTCGGCCGCGCTGCTCGACGTCGACCACGTCAAGCAGGTGAACGACACGTACGGCCACCAGGCCGGCGACCGGGTGCTGCGCCGGGTCGCCGACGTCTGGCGGGCCGAGCTGCCGGCCGGGGCGGTGCTGGCCCGGCACGGCGGCGACGAGTTCTCGCTCCTCCTCCCGGGGGTGGGCGGCGCCGACGCGCTCGCCGTCGTCCGCCGCATCTGCGCCCGGCACCCCGACGTCACGCTCTCCTGCGGGGTCACCCAGCACGCGTCCGGCGACGGCGCCTCCCAGCTGATGCGCGGCGCCGACCGTGCGCTCTAGGACGCCAAGCTGCTCGACCGCGGGCGGGTGGAGATCCTCCCCGGTCCGGCCGCCCGCCCCTCCGGCGTCCGGCCGCGCGGCTGACGAATGCGCAGGTCAGAGAACCGTACCGATCGGTTCCCGAACCGGGTCACGCAGCAACTCCGGCAGATCGCACTGCGTGACGGCGCGCACGGTCGTGATCGCGGCGAGACGAAGTGCTTGCCTTCGGCACCCAACTTCCTGGCAGGTTGCCCGCGTCCACGGGGGTGTCGATCGAGGGAGAACGAAGGATGCGGTACTTCAAGGCGGCGGCGGGTGCAGCCGCGGCCATGGCGCTGGTCGTCGTGTCACCGACGGCGGCCGGTGCCGACGACGGCAAGGGGCACGCCCCGGGCGGGGACGTCACCACCGTCGTCGGTGGGCTCGACGGGCCACGGCAGCTGAGCGAGTACAAGGGGCGCCGGCTGATCGTCGCCGAGTCCGACACGGGGGAGGTGACGTGGATCGACCCGCGCGGGGGGCGGTCCGGGACCATCCTGTCCGGCCTGGGCAACGCCCAGGGCGTGGACTACGTGCGCGGCCTGGTCTACGTCGCGATCGGCGAGTTCGCAGGTCCGCCGGAGGCCGGCGAGGGCCTGCCCAGCCAGCAGCTGGTGGAGGCGACGCCGGGCGGGCAGATCCTGCGGACCTGGGACCTGCTGCAGTACGAGCTCGACAACAACCCCGACGACCAGGTCCAGCTGGTCGACGGCGAGCCCGTCGACGCGCTGTCCAACCCGTTCTCGGTCCTGGCCCAGCCGCACCGGATCCTCGTCTCCGACGCGGGCGCGAACGCCGTCCTCTCCATCGACCGCAAGTCGGGTGAGATCAGCACCTTCTTCGTCCCGCCGGTGGTGGACGACGTCGAGGGGTGCGTGGACGCGCCGAACAACCCGGGCACGACCGGCTGCGACCCGGTGCCCACGGAGATCACCGAGGGGCCGGACGGGAAGATCTACGTCGGCACGCTGGGCGCCGAGGTGCCCGGGGCCGGCAGGGTCTACGTGCTCGACCAGCACGGCAACCAGGTGGGCGCGATCGAGGGCCTGACCAGCGTCACCGGGGTGGCCGTCGACCGGAAGGGCACCGTCTTCGTGTCCAACGTGCTCGAGGGCATGCCGATGGGCGAGGGCGAGCCGCCGGCGGACTTCGACCCGTCGACGGTCGGCGAGCTGACCCGGATCGACCGGGACGGCTCCCGGCACACCGCGCAGGTCACCATGCCGACCGGCCTGGAGTTCGAGGGTGGTGACCTCTACGCCTCGGCGTGGAGCATCGCCGGCTTCCTGGGGATGCCCTCGGCCGGGGAGATCCAGAAGGTCGGCCCGGGGGCGTTCACCCCGGCGCCCTGATCCACCGGTAGGGCCGTCGAGGGCGGCCGGGGGAGTTCCCCGGCCGCCCTCGCGGTCGTCCGCGGGCGGGTCAGGGCAGCCCGGCGTGCGGAACGGCGACCTCGGTGGCCAGCAGCACCGCCTCGCGCGCCGCGGACCGGGTGTGCTCGTAGAAGTCGGGGGCGCAGCACAGCAGCAGCGTGCGGCCGTCGTCGCCACCGAGCGCGCAGGCGTAGACGCCCAGCCCGTCCGGCGCGGCGATCTCGTCGACCACCTGCCCGCCCGGCGCGACCCGCAGCACGCGGGAGCCCAGGCCGTCGGCGACCCACACGTGCCCCTCGGCGTCCAGGGTGCAGCCGTCCGGGGCGACGGCGACCTGGCCGATCAGCTCCTCGACCGACCCGCCCCCGGGCACCGGGCCGAACTGCGCCCACGTGCGCCGCGGGCCCAGCGAGCCGTCGGCGGCGACGTCGAAGGCCGAGAAGCGGTTGCCCCAGGTCTCGCCGACGATGAGGGTGCCGCCGTCGGGGGTGATCACCGAGCCGTTGGGGAAGCGCAGCCCCTCGGCGGCCACGCTGACCGTGCCGTCGGGATCGACCCGCTTGAGCGCGGCGGGGGCGGGCGCGCCACCGCCCATCAGGTCGAAGCCGAAGTCGCCGACGTAGGCCCGGCCGGCGGCGTCGACCACCATGTCGTTGAGCGGCCCGCCGCAGACGGCGGAGAGGTCGGCGTGGGTGGTCACCTCGCCGTCGGTGACCCGCAGCAGCCGCTGGTCCTTCATCGACACGACCAGCAGCGAGCCGTCGGGCAGCCAGCCCAGCCCCGAGGGCTGGTTCTCCACCTCGAGGACGACGGTCTCCGGGCCGCCCGGGGCCACCCGGCTCACCGTGCGCCGGTAGAAGTCCGACACCCACCACTGCCCGTCGCGCCACCGCGGACCCTCGAAGAAGGAGCCGCCCTCCAGCACCGTCCGGAACGCTCGATCAGCCATGCCGCGGGACGCTACGACCTCCCGGCCCCGCCGACCACCTCCCGTTTTCCCCTCGGCCGACCTGGGCACGGTGGCTCCATGGCGACGGAAGACGCGCACCGGTGAGCGTCCGGGGCCTCCTCGAGCGAGCGGTCCGGCGCGTGGAGGCGCTGGAGGTGCTGGACGCGCCCGGCTACCAGGTCGAGCACGGCATCTCGCTGACCTTCCTGCTGGCCGGCCGGTACGCCCGCCCGCTGCAGGACCTGCTCCACGGCGTCTGGTTCGGCCACCCCCTGCACCCGTTCCTGGTCACGGTGCCGATCGGCTCGTGGGGCGCGGCGGCCCTGCTCGACGGCCTGGACGCGACCGGACGCGGCGGGCCCGGGGCCGGCCAGGCGGCGCGCGCGGTGGTCGGGCTGGGGATCGCCGGGGCGGTCGGCGCGGCCGCGACCGGGATGACCGACTGGCAGCACGCCCACGACGAGGCCCGCCGGGTCGGGATGGTGCACGGCGCCCTCAACAGCACCGCGCTCGCGCTCTACGCCTGGTCGTTCGCCGACCGGGGCCGCGGGCGCGCCGCGCGGGCGCGGGCGACGGCGGCCGCCGGGTACGCCCTCGTGCTCGCCAGCGGGTACCTGGGCGGGGTGCTCTCCTACCGCCACCGGCTCGGCGTCGACCACTCCGCGGCCGGTCGCGCGCCGCGGGTGTTCACCCCGGTCGCGCGCCTGGCCGACCTGCCCGACCGCGAGCCGGTCGAGGTCGCGGCCGACGGCGTCCCGGTGGTGCTGGTGCGCACCGACGAGGAGGTGCGGGCGCTCGCCGGGCGCTGCCCGCACCTGGGCGGCCCGATGGCCGAGGGGTGGCTGCACCGCGACGAGCTGGTCTGCCCGTGGCACGGGTCGAGGTTCGACGTCGGCACCGGCGAGCCGGCGCAGGGGCCGGCGACCGCGCCGCTGCCCTGCTACGACACCCGCGTCCGCGACGGCGCGGTGGAGGTGCGGCGGCGGGCCCGCTGGCGCACCCCGACGGCGGTCACGACGGTGGAGGAGGCGTCCCGGTGAAGGCCGACGAGGTCCTGATCGCGCACCACGACGTGCTGCGCGGGCTGCTCCGCGAGCTCGCGGAGACCCCCGACGCCGAGACCGGCCGGCGGGAGGAGCTGCGCGACCGGTTCCTGCGCGAGATCGAGGTGCACGCGCAGATCGAGGACGAGCTGTTCTACCCGGCGGTGCCCGAGGTCTCGCCGCTGCTGGCCCTGGCGCACGCCGAGCACCGGCAGATCGACGACCAGGTCGCCACCGTGATGCGCATGGACGTCTCCGACCCGGAGTTCACCACCGAGGTGCGGATGCTGGAGAAGACGGTGCGCCACCACACGATGGAGGAGGAGCAGCGGATGTTCCCCCAGTCGCACGCCCTGGGGGAGGAGCGCCTCGAGCAGCTCGGCGAGCAGCTGCGGGCCCGGAAGCGGGAGCTCGAGGAATCCGGCGGGATGCGGCTGATCGTGCGGCTGAAGCGGGCGACGCTGCGCCACGTGTAGCCGCGGGGCGGTTCCCCGGCCGTGCGCGCACGGCCGGGGAACCGAGCCGGACGCTCCTATGACGCGTCAAGGGCTGAGGGTGGGGTTTCGAGGCGTCGGTAGAGCTCGCGGGCGATGTAGCGCTTGAGGCAGCGTTTGATCTCG
>NZ_SSXB01000105.1:0-16532 GCF_021698995.1 Blastococcus sp. KM273129
CGCTGCCTGCAGCGCGCCGGCTGTGTCCCGCACCTCAGAGCAGCCGGTCGAGGTCGTCCGGGCCGGGACCGGTCCCGCCGGAGTCGGGCAGCGGCGAGGACTCCGGGACGTCGTCGTCCGGCGGCTCGGGGGCCACCGGTCCCTCGGCGTAGAGGGTGTCGGGGTCCTGGGGGTCCATCTCGCGCGGCACGCACGGCGTCTACCCGGCCCAGCAGGGGTGGAACCGGTCTCCTTCGGCTCGGGTGCCGCAGGAGGGGTCAGGTGCCGCAGAAGGTGCGGTACGCGCCGAAGTCCTGCGGGGCGGGTGCCGCGAACCGCTCCAGGCCGGGCCGCTCCTCGAAGGGGGCGGTGACCGCCTCCAGCAGCCGGCCGATCGGCGCCAGGTCCCCCTCGGTGGCGGCCTCGAGGGCCTCCTCGACCAGGTGGTTGCGCGGGATGTAGGCGGGGTTGACCCGGTCCATGCCGTCGGCGTCGGGGCCGAGCGCCCGCCAGCGGCCCAGCCAGTCGTCGATGCCGGCGAGGTCGAGGAAGAGCAGCCGCACCCGTTCCACGTCGCCCCGGGCGGCCGCCCCGAGCGCGCGGAACGCGGAGGTGAGGTCGACGTGGTCGCGGGCCAGCAGGGCGAGGAGCCCCTCGCCGAGCTCCCGGACCAGCGCCTCGTCGACGTCGGCGGGAAGGCCGAGCTTCGCGCGCACGCCCGCGGTCCACGCGGCCTGGTACCGCGGGGCGAAGCCGCGCAACGACTCCACGGCCAGGGTGACCGCCTGCTCCTGGTCTTCCGACAGCAGGGGCAGGAGTGCCTCGGCCAGCCGGGCCAGGTTCCACTCCGCGACGACCGGCTGGTTGCCGTAGGCGTACCGCCCGCTGTGGTCGATGGAGCTGTAGACGGTGGCGGGGTCGTAGGCGTCGAGGAAGGCGCACGGGCCGTAGTCGATCGTCTCGCCGGAGATGGTCGTGTTGTCGGTGTTCATGACGCCGTGCACGAAGCCGACCAGCATCCACCGCGCGACCAGCTCGGCCTGGGCGGCGACCACGGCGTCGTACAGGGCGAGGTAGGGGTTCTCCGCGGCGGCCGCCTCCGGGTGGTGGCGGGCGATGGCGTGGTCGGCCAGGCGGCGCAGCAGGTCGACGTCGCCCAGCACGGTGGCGTACTGGAACGTGCCCACCCGCAGGTGGCTCGCGGCGACGCGGGCGAGGACCGCGCCGGGCAGCAAGGTCTCCCGGTGCACCGCGCGGCCGGTCGCGACCACGGCCAGGGCGCGGGTGGTCGGGATGCCGAGGGCGTGCATCGCCTCGCTGACCACGTACTCGCGGAGCATCGGGCCGACCGCGGCCAGGCCGTCGCCCCCGCGGGCGAACGGGGTGCGGCCCGAGCCCTTGAGGTGCAGGTCGCGCAGCGCGCCGTCGGCACCGGTGAGCTCACCGAGCAGCAGCGCCCGACCGTCACCCAGCCGCGGGCTGAACCCGCCGAACTGGTGCCCGGCGTAGGCCTGCGCCACCGGGGTGGCGCCGTCGGGGACCGCGGCGCCGACCAGCAGCCGGACGCCGTCCGGGCCGCGCAGCGCGGCGGCGTCGAGGCCGAGCTCCGCGGCCAGCGGCTCGTTGAGGAGCAGCAGCCGGGGGTCCGGTGCCGCGTCGGCCTGCCAGGGGACCGCCAGCTCCGGGAGGTCCCGCGCGAAGCGGTCGTGCAGGGAAACGGTCCGGGCCGGGGCGGAGGTCACCCCTTCGAGGGTACGAGCCGGCGGGGCATCCGGCCGGGGCCCCGATCAGGCGCTGATGGTCCCGCGGCGCTGCAGCCGGACCCGGCGGCGCTCGCGCTCCGAGAGGCCGCCCCAGATGCCGAAGCGCTCGTCGTTGGCCAGGGCGAACTCCAGGCACTCGGCGCGCACCGGGCAGCCGGTGCAGACCCGCTTGGCGTCCCGGGTGGACCCGCCCTTCTCCGGGAAGAACGCCTCGGGGTCGGTCTCGGCGCAGAGCGCGTCGATCCGCCAGCTGTCGTCGGACTCGGCCGGGGCGGCCCAGGCGGCGTCGAGCGGGGTGAACGCGGCGAAGGCGTCGGCGGGGGAGTGGTCCCGGGTGTCGGCGGAGCCGGGGACCAGGGTGAGCACGGGGCGGGAGAAGGAAGGCACGGGAAGCTCCTCGGTGGGCGGTCGTGGCAGGCGCGGTGACGGACCGGTACGGCCTGCTTGCTTCCTGTGACGTTACGGAGCCAGCGCTGGATCGGCACTGGCAGAACCCGTACGAAACGGCGCCGTCCGATTGGGCAGATGTGTGGCTACCCGACCCGCCGGTGGCCGGCGGGTCGGGATCCGTCAGCCGCGGCGGGACCGGCCGCGGGGGCCACCCTGCCGCCCGCCGAGTGCGCGGCCGGCTGCCCGGCCCGCGGCCCGCCGGCCCCCGGCGACGGGACGGCGCTCGCGCTGGCTCTCGCGGCGGCCGGCCGGTGCGCTGCAGGGGCGGCAGGTGGTGAACCAGGGCGCGATCGCGCTCCCGCACTCCACGCACTTCCCGGAGCGGCCCAGGGCGATGGCGTCGGGGAGGAGTTCGGTGATCATCTCGGCGCACTCCTCCTCGACCCAGGCGGCGTCCTCGCTGTCCAGGCCGGCGACGCCGGGGAACTGGCGCAGCAGCGTCTGGGCGTCGCGGGCGGCCGCCGCGGCCTGCTCGTACTCCTCGACGGTGCCCCCGCGGGGGACGTCGGGCAGCACGGTCTCCGGGGGGACCGGCAGGCCGGCCGCGTGCCGCAGGGCGGCGCGGGCGAGCACCAGCCAGCGGGTGCGCCGTGGCGGGTTGTAGTCGATGGCGAGGTTGACCAGCCGCCACACGGTGTTCAGGTCGCCGACCGCGCCCAGCGGCCCGCGCAGCAGCGGGAGCAGCGCGTGCACGCGGAGGACCAGGCTGGTGACGTCGTCGGCGGTCATGGCCTGGTCGCGGGTAGCCGCGCGGGCCCACGCCATCCAGCGCATCAGCGCCTCGGGGAGGTCGACCGCCTCGAAGGCGCCCAGGTCCTCGAGCTCGGGCCGCAGCCGGGGGGCGCGCTTGGGGAGGTCGCTCATCTCGTCGCCCCGGGCGACGGCGGCCCCCGCACCGACGAGCGCCGCGACGGGCTTGAGCCCGCTGACGCCGATGAGGATGCCGGCGGCACCGTGGCCGGTCAGGCCGTAGCGCCCGGCCCGCCCGGCGATCTGGGCGGCCTCCCAGGTGCGCAGGGGTCGCATCTCCTGGCCGTCGAACTTGGTCGTCTCGGCGAAGAGCACGGTGGTCGCGGGCACGTTGATGCCGTGGCCGATCACGTCGGTGGTGACCAGGACGTCGAGCTCGCCGCTGGTGAACCGCTCGATGACCTCGCGGCGCGTGGCCGGGGGCAGCGCCCCGTAGAGGACGCCGACCTTGCCCGGGCGGTGCTGGTCGAGCTCGGCGGCCACCGCGTACACGGCCTTGCGGGAGAAGGCGACCACGAGCGTCTGCGGCCGGACGCCGGCCGGTCGCACCGGGGCGCGGAGCACGTCGAGCCGAGACAGCCGCTTGTGGTTGACGACCTCGACGTGCTCGGCGTCGGAGACCAGCGGCTTGAGCACCAGGTACGCCTCGGCGGCGGAGATGAGGTGCATCTGGCGGTACTCGCCGGTGAGCAGCAGCCGCGCCCAGTGGTGCCCGCGGTCGGGGTCGGTGACCCAGTGGGCCTCGTCGAGCACCAGCATCTCGCCGCGGTCGGGGGCCTTCTCGACGGTGCAGCAGACGATCGGCGCGAAGGGGTCGATCTCCTCCTCGCCCGTCGACAGGCCCACCGTGCCCTCCGGCAGCTGGGCCGAGAGCTTGGCGTAGGCCTCGTGCGCGAGCTGCCGGAGCGGGGCGGCGTAGACGCCGGAGCCGGTCGCGGCGAGCGCCTGGAGGGACTCGTAGGTCTTGCCGGAGTTGGTCGGGCCGAGGTGGAAGACGACCTCCTCGGGGCGCGTGGCGCGGGTGGGCAGCTCCGGCGCCGCGCCCTCCACCCAGCTCTGCTGGGCGCGCTTCTCCTCGCGGGCGGCGAGCCGGTCGGCCTCGCGGGCCGCGGCGCGCTTCTCCTCGCGGGCGGCGTCGCGGTGGGTGCTGCCGGCGGCGGTGCGGTGGTTGGCGCGCTCCCCGTCGCGGGTGGCCGCGTGGTCGGTGCCGGGCGCGGTGGCGCGGTCGGTCTCCCGGGCGGTGCCGTCGGTCGCGCGGGCGGTCCGGTCGGTGCCGGGGGTGGCTGCCGTGCGGGTGGCGGAACGGTTCCGCCGGCGGGCGGTCGTGGGCTGCGGGTGGTGCTCGGGCAAGCGTGATCCTCGAGGGGCTCGGGGGCAGGTGCGCGCCTCTGCCGAGCCGCGTCGTCCCCTGAGCCAACACCGAGGGTCACCGATCCATGCCCGCGGGGGGCGGCGGCGGTTCAGCCGGCCCGGGAGTTGGCCGGGTCGGCGGTGGTGCGGGGCAGGACGAGGATCTCGGTGCCGTCGGGCCGCCAGGTGCGCCATCGGCCGTCGGGTCGGCGTTCGACGCGGAACCCGTGGTGCACCTTCGTGTGGTGCCGTTCGCACAGCAGCTGGCGGCGGCCGTGGTCGAGGACCTCGCCGTCGGGGCCGATGACGATGCGGCTGATGCCGCCGTCGCAGGCCAGCCAGCGGGCGCGGGCGGCCGACAGGATGGTGCCGAAGCCGGTCTGGGCGGCTCCGGGGCCGGCGGCGGCGGGGTCGATGAGGTCCTCCAGATCGACCCGGACCACGACGTGCGGTTTGTGGGTGCGCAGGGTCGGCAGGGTGCCGGCGGCCAGGGCGTTGTCGGCCAGCTGGACGAGGGCGTCGCCCTGCTGCTGGGCGCGGGTGCGCATGTCCCCGGCGGGCCGGTCGGCCTGCACGATCGACTCGACCGCGGCCTGGACCTTCTCCCCGCCCACGGCGTCGAGCTCGAACCGGCCGCTGACGCTGCCGTCGGCGTGCTTGACCAGGGTGAACGACCGGCCCTCGGTGGGGTCGGGCTCGGCCCCGTCGGGATCGAGGCGGGCCAGGTAGTGGGCCACGACCTGGCGCAGCTCGGCGTGCGGGCGGGTGGCGGCGACCTCGGCCAGGGCGGCGTCCACCCCGGCGAGGTCCACGTCCTGGGCCGCGGCGGCGGCCAGCTGGGCCGGGGTGACCGCCGGGGCGATCTCGGCGAGCGCGTCGAGTGCGACCGCGCCGGTGGCGGCCGCGGCGGCGACCGCCGGTAGGGTCTCCAGCGCCCGCCCGGCGGACACCAGCCGGGCGGCGGCGGCCGGGGCGAGGCGGGCGTGGCCGCGCAGCCAGGAGGCCATGGTCTTGTGCCCATCGTGCTCGGCGGCCCCGGTGAGCTCGCCCTGGCGGACGGTGCGGGCGATCTCGGTCGCGAGCCGGTTGCCCGCGACGAGCAGCGGGGCCAGCCGGTCGGGGCCGAACGCGCCGTCGAGCCGCTCGGCGGCCAGGTCGTCCAGCGCGGCGACCAACCGGCCGATCGCGCCCTCCACACCTGTCGAACACATGTACGAACACTATCGCCGGACGCCGACACCCGCAGCACGAATCAGCAGGTCAACGGCCTGTCCACAAGTTTCATCGACGTCTTGACCGGGTGTGGGCGGATGCCCCGTCGTCGTCCTGAACGGCGGACGGCCCGCCTGCGGGAGCAGGCGGGCCGTCCGGTGGGAGCCGTGGATCAACGCCGGGCGGCGGCGACCGCCTCCCGGTCGTGCGCGGGGCCCGACTTCTCCAGCGCGGCGCCCTCGACGTCGAGCCCGGGCAGCCACCGGAGCCAGCGCGGCAGCCACCAGGCACGGTGGCCCAGCAGTGCCAGCGCCGCAGGCACGAGCACCATGCGCACGACGAAGGCGTCGAACAGGATGCCCGCCGCCAGGGCGAACGCGATCGACTTGATCGTGGGCTCGCCCGCCGGCACGAACCCGGCGAAGACCGAGAACATGATCAGCGCGGCGGCGACGACGACCGGGGCCGCCTGGCGGAACCCGGTGCGGATCGCCTCCAGCGGCGCGGCGCCGTGGCTGTGCGCCTCGTGCATCCGGGAGACCAGGAAGATCTGGTAGTCCATCGCCAGGCCGAAGAGGATGCCGATCACCAGGATGGGCGTCAGGCTGATCAGCGGCCCGGTCACGTCCAGCGCGACCAGGTCGGCCAGCCAGCCCCACTGGAACACCGCGACGGCGGCGCCGAGCGACGCCCCGACGGTCAGGACGAAGCCGAGGACGCCGACCAGCGGCACCAGCAGCGACCGGAAGACCAGGACCAGCAGGACCAGCGCCAGGCCGACGACGAGCAGCAGGTACACCGGCAGGGCCTCGTTGAGGCTCTCCGCGACGTCGACGCTCACCGCCGTCGCGCCGGTGACCGAGGCCTCCACCCCGTCCAGGCCGGCGAGCTCCGCGCGCAGGTCCTCCACGAGCTGCTCGGTCTCGGCCGTGGCCGGTCCCGACCCGGGGATGACGTTGAGCAGGGCCGCGGTGCCGTCGGGGTTCGGCGTCGGCGGCGTCACCAGGGCGACGTCGTCGACCTCGGCGATGGCGGCGCTGACCGAGGCCGCGGCCTCCGGGGCCCCGTCGCCCTCGAACAGGATGGTCAGCGGGCCGAGGAAGCCCTCGCCGAAGCCCTCGGCGAGCAGCTGGTCGGCGCGGGCGGCCGTGGAGCCCTCGGCCGGCTCCTGCACCAGCGTCGTCCGCATGGAGAAGAACGGGATCGCGATGATGCCCAGCACCACCACGGTCAGCAGCAGCGAGACGACGCGGTGGCGGGTGACCGTGGCGACCCAGCCGGCGAGGAGACCGCGGTCGCCGGCGCCGTCCTGCCGCACCCACGGGGATGCGGCAGGGTCCGTGACGGCCCGGTGCCGGCGGGGGAGCGCCCGGCGCCCCAGGAAGCTCAGCGCCGCGGGTACCAGGGTGATCGCCACCAGGACCGCGACGACGATCGTCGCGGCCGCGGCGATGCCCATCTGGGTCAGGAAGGGGATGCCGACGACCGAGAGCCCGAGCAGGGCGATGACGACGGTCAGCCCGGCGGTGACCACCGCCGAGCCGGCGGTGCCGACGGCGGTGCTGATCGCGGTACCCACGGGCGCCCCGTGCCGGAGCTCCTGGCGGAACCGGGTCACGATGAACAGCGCGTAGTCGATGCCGACGGCGAGCCCCAGCATCGCGGCGAGGATCGGCGTGGTCGAGGAGAGCTCGGCGAAGCCGGTGGCGATGGTGACCCCGAGGACGCCGATGCCGACGCCCACGACGGCGGTCAGCAGGTTCATGCCCGCCGTGACGAGCGAGCCGTAGGTGACCGCGAGGACGACGAGCGCCACGACGACGCCGATGACCTCCGCGGGCCCCCCGACGTGCGGCGGCTCCTGGATGGCCTGGCCGGTGACCTCGACGGTCAGCGCGCCCTCGCCGGCCGCCTCGACCGCCTCCACCAGCGCGTCGCGCTCCTCCGGGGTGACCTCGCCCAGCCCGCCGGCGAAGGTCACGGTGCTGTACGCGGTGGTCTGCTCGGCGTTGACGGCGGGCGCGGCGGGGTCCAGCGGATTGCTCGCCGCGGCGACGCCGGGCAGCCCGCCCAGCTCGGCGACCAGCTGCTGGATCGCGGCCGCGTTCTCCGGCGTGGTCAGCGTCTCGCCCTCGGGCGCCGCGACCACGACCCGCGCCGAGGCCCCGCCGGCGCTGCCGAACTCCTCGTCGATCCGCTCGAGGGCGGTGGTCGACTCCTGGCCGGGGATGTTGAAGGCGTCGGAGGTCTCACCGGCCAGGGTGGCCGCGCCCGCTCCGCCGGCGACGAGGAGCACCAGCCAGACCAGGATCACCGGGAGCCGGCGCCGGTGCGCGAAGGCCCCGAGTCGGGACAACAAGACAGCCATGCGGGATCAGGCCTCCACCTGGTGGGGAACGGGAAGAGCAGCGCCGGGCCGGGTGTGGCCGAGCGCGTCGAAGCAGGTGGCGACGATCGCGGGGCGCCACGACGTCCCCTCGCCGCGCGAGTGGGCGGTGAGGGTCAGCACGGCCAGGGCCGACAGCGCGCCGATGGTGCGGACGGCCCGCTCGCCCGTGGGCGCCTCCGGGTCCACGCCGAACGCCTGCAGCGCCGGGGTGGCCGCGGCCCCCAGCTGGTCCGGGTCGCAGTCGCCCCCGGTCACCGGCGCGAGCAGCAGCGCCACCAGCCCGGGGTGCTCCAGCGCGATGTCCACCAGGACGTCGAGGGCCCGCCGGTCGCGCTCCGGGCCGACGGGCAGGTGCCCCACCAGGTCCAGCACCCGCTGGCCGAGCGCCCCGGCCTGGTCCAGGACCGCCTGGTGCAGGGCCTCCTTGCTCGGGAAGTGGTGCAGCAGGCCGGCCTTGGAGAGGCCGACGGCCGCGGCGACGTCCTGCACGGAGGTCTTCGTGTAGCCGCGTCGGGCGAAGAGGGCGGCGGCGGTGTCGAGGATGCCCTCGTCGACCTGCTGCCGGAACGGTCGTGCCACGGCGACAGCGTACGGCCCGCCGACCGTTTCGGTAGGTGATCCGACCGATCCGGTCGGTTAGCTGCGCCACACCGGGGCTGGCCGGTCCCCGGTCAGCGCCCCAGGTGCTCGGCCAGCACGGCGGTGACCATTCGGTGGTCGGCCAGCTGGGGGAGCCCCGAGACGGCGACGACGCCCACCGGGCCGACATCCCGGACCAGCAGCGGGAACGCCCCGCCGTGGGCGGCGTAGAGCTGCGGGTCCAGCCCGAACTCCGCCTCGAAGGTGGTGCCGCGCTCGATGCTGTCCTGGCGCACGTGCAGCGAGCTGCGCCCGAAGCGGTGCACCACCCGGGACTTCCGCTCGATCCAGGACGCGTTGTCCGGGGTCGCGCCCGGCAGCGCGGCCGAGAAGAGCCGGTGGCCGTTGCGCGCGATCTCGACGGCGACCGGGGCGGCGTCGCGCCGGGCGGCGGCGACCAGGGCGCACCCGAGGGCCCAGGCGTCGTCGTTGGTGAACGAGGTGAGCTGGAGCTCCCGCTCCTCGGCGGCGAGCTCGGCGACGGTGGGGAACGGCTGGGTCATGCGCCCTTCCTACCCGTCGCGGCTCCGGGTCCGTGCCGCCGCAGTGCGTGCCCGCAGCCGATCCGGGTAGCCGCCGACCGGGGAGGGGGTGACGGCATGGGGTTCGTCGCGCGGGCCGACGCGTTCCAGACCAGGCATCCGGCGGTGGGGTTTCCGCTGGCGGTGGTCTACAAGTTCGTCGACGACCGCGGCCCGCACCTGGCCGCGCTGATCACCTACTACGGCTTCGTCTCGCTCTTCCCGCTGCTGCTGGTGCTCACCTCGGTGCTGGGCTTCCTGCTGGAGGACGACCCGGTGCTCCAGCAGCAGATCCTCGAGTCGGCGCTCTCGGACTTCCCGCTGCTGGGCCCGGCGCTGGTCGAGAACATCGGCACCTTCCGCGGCAGCGGCGCCGCGCTGGTGATCGGCGTGCTCGGCAGCCTCTACGGCGGGCTGGGCGTGATGCAGGCGGCGCAGGCGGCTCTCAACCGGATCTACGCCGTGCCCCGCTTCGCCCAGCCCAACCCGGTGCTCTCGCGGCTGCGCAGCCTGCTGCTCGTGCTCGTCCTCGGCCTGGCCGCGATCCTCTCGGCGGCGGTCACCGCCTTCGTCTCCGCCGTCCCGGAGACCCTTCCGGTGCCGGCCCCGGTGGTCACTGCCGTGGGCACGCTGACCGGGCTGGCGATCAACGTGGGCATCTTCCTGGTGCTGTACCAGGTGCTCACCGCCCGCCGGCTGGACTGGCGCAACGTCGCCGTGGGGGCCGTGACCGCCGCGGTGCTCTGGGAGCTGCTGCACCTGCTCGGCGCCTACTACTTCGGGACGTACCTGACGCGGTCCAGCGACGTCTACGGCGTCTTCGGCGTCATCCTCGGCCTGGTCGTCTGGATCTACCTCCAGGCGCTCGTCGTCGTGCTCGCCGCGGAGATCAACGTCGTCCGCCACCGCCGCCTCTACCCGCGGTCGCTGCTCACCCCCTTCACCGACGACGTCGACCTCACCCGGGCCGACGTCCGCGCCTACACCGGGTACGCGCGCAGTGAGCGGTACAAGGGCTTCCAGCGGGTGGAGGCCAGCTTCCGCAAGGACGCCCCGCCGCGCCCCCGGGACCTCGAGGGCTTCCCCGGCGACGTCCCGCGGGACGAGGCGGGCGGTCAGCGGTAGACGACGTCCACGCTGCGGAAGGCACCCAGGGCGTGGTCGGCCCGGAAGTACGCGTGGTCCTGCCGCACCCGGTCGGCCGCCTCCCCGGCCCAGCGCAGCACGTCGTCGACGAACAGCTCCCGGTTGCCGATGGCGTCGAGGATCGCCGGCTCCACGTCGTAGTCGACGTTCCCGGTCTCGTCGGACATGGCGTGGGTGTGCGCCAGCACGCGGCCGCAGATCTCCGCGTACCGCTTCCACCCCCCGGTCGAGAGGGAGCCCAGGCCGACGTCGCCCCGGTAGGGGGCCCGCTCGCGGACCATGAAGCTCTGCCCGTCGATGTCGACGCTGCCGTAGAAGACGTCCCCGCTGACCAGGTGCACCCGCTGGGCGTGCCGGATCCGGTCGGCCTGGCCGTCCACCTCGTAGCCCGACGGCGGCACCAGGCCGGACAGGGCCGAGCGGCGGGCCCGCTTGAACTCGAGCAGGAGGTCGTCGGTGCCGTCGTCCCGCACGCCGGCGATGAGCACGTAGTAGCGGGTCAGCCCGAGGGAGGCGGTGCCGGCGCCACGCCGCTCGGCCACGTCCTTCACGCGCATCGCGCCGGCCCGCTCGGGCACCGGCACCTCGTTCTCGGCGACGTACCGGTCGACCACCTCCTGGAACTCCTCGCGGCGGCTGCTCACCGGCACCAGCTCCTCGTCGGTGCGGAAACCGCGCCGGGTGCCCTCCAGCAGCCCGCCCAGCCAGTCGGCCCGGCCGGTCTCCAGCGTGCCGGCGATGAGGTCCCGGATGAGCCGCGGCGCGTTGTCCATCCGGAGCTGCTCGGTCTCCTCCCGCCCGTCGGAGGCGTAGGAGGCGATGCCCGACACGTAGCCGCGCACGAACCGCTCCGCGACGGCGCGCTGCTTCCCGGGGCCGTGGCCGCCCTTCTCGGCGGCACCGAGCAGGAAGCCCACCGCGCCCCGCTTGAGGTCCCAGGTGAAGGGGGCGTAGTAGGCGTCGTCGAAGTCGTTGACGCCGAACACCGGCACGTTGTCCGAGCTGGGCATGACGCCGAAGTTGCCCGGGTGGACGTCGCCGAGCGCGAGCACCGTGGGCAGCCGGGCGTCCTCACCGACCAGGTCCCGGTAGAACAGCAGGTTGGTGCCGCGGAAGAAGTGGAAGACCGAGCCGGCGAGCTTGTCGAACTTCGCGCGCGCCTCCAGGTCGCCGGACGCGATCCGGGTCTCGTGGTCCTCGCGCACGGTCTCCCGCACGTGCACGCGCCGGTCGTTGCCGGCGAGCATGCGGGGGATGAGGACCATCTCGCCGGCCGCACGGGCCTCGGCCAGCCGGCGGAACGCCTCGACCCGGGGGCCGATCTGCCGCCGGCCAGCGCCCGGGGGTTCGGCCTCGTGCACGGGCGCCGGCTGCTCACGCGCGCGCAGCGCGGCGACCAGCTCCTCCTTGGACATGCGGCTGCGGCCGGGGACCCCGCGGTCGCGGGCCAGGCGCAGGAGCTCGTCACGGGTGGCGGTGGTCAGCTGGGTCTCGGACGGCATGGAGCCCGGCTACCCGCCGGCGCCCGCAGCAGGCACGACGATCGTGTGACGGTCAGCGGGCGACCGCGGCGTCCTCGGCCTCGAGAGCGGCGTTCCACTCGCGCTTGCCCGACTGCCAGCGGTCCTCGGTGTCGCCGCGGCGCCAGTAGCCGGAGATCGACGTCCACGCCGGGTCCAGCCCGCGCTCGGCGCGCAGGTGGCGGCGCAGCTCCCGCACGGCGTGGGCCTCGCCGTGCACGAACACGTGCCCGTCACCCGCGGGCAGGGTGGTCGCGCGGACGGCGTGGACCAGCAGCTCGCCGGGCAGGGACGCCCCGCGGTGCAGCCAGCGCACGTCGACACCGGGACCCGCGGCGAGGTCGCCCTGCTCCTCCTCGGGCCCGGCCACCTCGACGAAGACCAGCGCCCGCGCGCCGGCCGGCAGGCCCTCGAGGGCGGCGGCGATGGCGGGCAGCGCGCTCTCGTCGCCGGCGAGCAGGTGCCAGTCGGCATCGGGCCGGGGGGTGTAGGCGCCGCCGGGCCCGAGCAGCTGGATGCGGTCACCGGGGCGCGCAGCGGCCGCCCAGGGGCCGGCGAGCCCCTCGTCGCCGTGGTGCACGAAGTCGATGGTCAGCTCCCCGGCCGCGGCGTCCCAGGCGCGCACCGTGTACGTGCGGGTGACCGGCCACTGGTCGGCGGGCAGCTCGGCGCGCACCTGGTCGGGGTCGTAGGGGACGGCGTAGGAGGCGCCCGCAGGCGGGAAGAGCAGCTTGACGTAGCGGTCGGTGAGCTCGCTCTCGGGGAAGCCGGCGAGCCCCTCGCCGCCGAGCACGACCCGGACCATGTGCGGGGTGAGCCACGAGGTCCGGACGACCTCGCCCGTCCGGAGGGCCTTCTTGCGGCGCGGTCGCCCGTCGCCGTCCCGCTGTGGCTCGCTCATCGCTGCTCCGCTCCGGTCGCGCAGGGCGACCGCTGTACCGGCCGTGCCGTCGTCCCCACCGGGCGGGGAGGGCGGGGACGAACGTACCGAGCGCGGTGACGGCCGCTGCCGAGCGGGGCTCGCCGCCGGGGACCGCGGGGACCTGCGGCTATGTTCCCCGGGTGGGAACCGGAGCCGACGGGGGCCAGGCCGAGCCGACCGTGCTGGACGTGCTGGCGCTGGAGGAGATCGACCGGGACCTCTACCGCAGCACGCTGCTGTTCACCGACCCCTTCCCCCTCTACGGCGGGCAGGTGGCGGCGCAGGCGCTGTACGCGGCGGGGCGCACCGTGGACCCCGACCGGCTGCCGCACTCGCTGCACGGCTACTTCCTGCGCAGCGGCGACGCCGCCCGCCCCACCGTGTTCCGCGTCGACCGCGACCGCGACGGCGGCAGCTTCTCCGCCCGGCGGGTCGTCGCCATCCAGGGCGGCGAGGTCGTGTTCAGCATGTCGGCGTCCTTCGCCCTGCCCGGCGCCGGCCCCGACCAGCAGGTGCAGGAGGTGCCCGCGGTCGACGACCCCGACGGGCTGCCGGTGTTCGAGCTGCCGCGGCTGTTCTCCGTGGAGGGGCGGCGCCCGCCGCAGCCGTTCCCGGACGCCCACTGGCCGACCCGCTTCTGGGCCCGGTCGACGGTGCCGCTGCCGGGGGACCGGCTGGTGCACGCCTGCGTGCTGACCTACCTGTCCGACATCGGCACCGGTCTCTCCGCGCTCCCGGAGGACGAGGCCGCGCCCGGCCCGAGCCTGGACCACGCCGTCTGGTTCCACCGGCACGCCCCGCTGGACGACTGGGTGCTCATGGACATGGTGCCGCGCACCGTCTCGGGCGGCCGGGGCTGGTACACCGGGTCGATCACCACGGCCGGCGGGCTGCTGGCCGCCAGCTTCACCCAGGAGACGCTGTTCCGGCCCGGCCGGAACCCGTTCCGTCCCGGTCGCTGACCGCCCGGGAGCGCCGCGCCGGAGAGCCCGCGCCGCGCCCCGCGACCTCCGCGGTCGTCTAGACGTCATGACGTATGGTCGGGCGGACCCGGCCCACGACCGCGAGGAGCCAGCCGGTGCGCATCGGAGTCCTGACCGGAGGCGGGGACTGCCCCGGCCTCAACGCCGTCATCCGATCGGTGGTGCGCACCGCCGGCGCCCACTACGGCAGCGAGGTGGTGGGCTTCCGCGACGGCTGGCGGGGGCTGCTGGAGAACCGCTCGACGCCGCTGGACGTCGCCGCGGTCGACGGGCTGCTCACCCGGGGTGGCACGACCCTGGGCTCGGCCCGGGTGGCGCCGGAGAAGCTGCACGCGGGCATCGACGAGATGAGGTGCACGCTCGACGAGCACGGGATCGACGTGCTCATCCCCATCGGCGGCGAGGGCACGCTCACCGCGGCGCACCTGCTGTCCGAGGCCGGCGTGCCGGTCGTCGGCATCCCCAAGACGATCGACAACGACATCGACGGCACCGACCTCACGTTCGGGTTCGACACCGCGGTGAGCATCGCGACCGAGCTCATCGACCGGCTGCACACCACCGCGGAGTCCCACCAGCGCGTGCTGCTGGTCGAGGTGATGGGCCGGCACGCGGGCTGGATCGCCCTGCACGCCGGGCTGGCCGCCGGGGCCCACCTCACGCTGGTCCCCGAGGAGCCGTTCGACGTCGACGAGGTCGTCCGGCTGGTGTGCGAGCGGTTCGCCCGCGGCGACTCCCACGTCATCGGCGTCGTCGCCGAGGGGGCCGAGCCGCTGCCCGGTCAGATGGCGTTCCGGCGCGGCGGCATCGACGAGTTCGGCCACCGCCGGTTCACCGGCGTCACCCAGCAGCTGGGCGAGGAGCTGGAGCGGCGCACCGGCAAGGAGGTGCGGGCGACCGTCCTGGGGCACGTGCAGCGCGGCGGGACCCCGACGTCCTTCGACCGGGTGCTCGCCACCCGGTTCGGGCTGCACGCCACGATCGCCGCGCACGAGGGCCGCACCGGCCAGATGGTCGCGCTGCGCGGCACGGAGATCGAGCTGGTCCCGCTGGCGCGCGCGGTCGCCCGGCTGAAGACGGTGACCTCCGAGCGGCTCGGCGAGATCCGGGCGTTCACCGGCTGAGCCCCGCGATTGGACGGCACCGGCCGGCGGGGTCCATCCTCCAGCGCGTGCCGCCCCACCCCGAGGACCGCTCGGTGCTCACCCGGCCGGCGGCCCCGCCCGACCACCTGCTCCGGTACGGCTCGGCCGCGGAGCAGGTGGCAGACGTGCGGCTCGCCCCGGGCGCTCCGGACGGGCGACCGATCGTGGTGCTGGTCCACGGCGGCTTCTGGCGCCCCGCCTACGACCGGGCGCACCTGGGTCCGATGGCCGAGGCCCTCGCCCGGGTCGGCTGGTCGACCGTCGCGCCGGAGTACCGGCGGGTGCCCGGCCGGCCGGACCTGGCGGTGGACGACGTGCGTGCCGCGCTGCGGCATGTCGCCGGGCGCGCGGAGCTCACCCGTGGCCGGCGGGCGCTGCTCGCCGGCCACTCGGCCGGTGGCCACCTCGTCCTGCAGGTGGCCGCGACCGCCTGCGGTGCGGAGACGCCCGCCGGTGTGCTGGCCCTGGCGCCCGTGGCCGACCTCCGGCTGGGCCAGGCGCTGGGCCTCGGCGGCGACGCGGTCCGGGCCTTCCTCGGGGAGGACGCCGATGCGCGCCCCGACCTGGATCCCGCCCGGCTCCCCGCGCCGGCCGCGCCGGTGCGGATCGTGCACGGGGCCGCGGACGACGTGGTGCCGCCGTCGCTCAGCCGCTCCTACGCGCACGCGCACGGCGCGTCCGGGCTGGTCCTCGTCCCGTCCGGGCACTTCTCCCTGATCGACCCGTGCGGCGACGCCTGGCCGGCCGTGCTGGAGGCGCTCGACCTCCTGGCGGCCGGCGGCTGACCGGTCAGAACGCGTCCAGCCGGGCCAGGAGCGTGGGGCCGTCCCAGGTCGGGGGCGGCATGATCCGGCGGATGGTCAGCAGCGGGTGCGCCGGGTCCTGCGGATCGGCGAGCTGGAACGCCGCCCGGTAGCCCGCCGCCTGCACGCGCGGCAGCGCCTCGGGGGACCAGGTGCCGTGGGGGTAGGCCATGGTCTCCACCGGGTGGCCGAGGATGCCGGCCAGCTCGGCCCGCGGCTGGTCCAGCTGGACCGCCCACTGGTCCCCGCTGAGCCGGTCGACCCGCTGGTGGTCCCAGCTGTGCGCCCCGATGGTCATGCCGGCCGCATCCAGCTCGCGGAGCTGGTCGGGGCTCAGCCAGCCCGGCTTGCCGAGGACGACGGTCATCGGGAAGAACGCGGCCGGGAAGCCGAGCTCCCGCAGCAGCGGGAGCGCCACCGAGTGGTGGGTCGCCGAGCCGTCGTCGAAGGTGAGCAGCACCGGCCGGTCGGGCAGGGGCGCGCCGAGCTGCAGGTGGTCCAGCAGCTCCGGCACGCCGATCGGGGTGCGGCCACCGTCGCGCAGCGCCTGCAGCTGCAGCCGGAAGGCCGCCGGCGGCGTGATCATCGTGCGGGCGTACGCGCTGTCCTCCGCCCGGAACTCGCGCAGCTGGTGGAAGCAGAGCACCGGCACCGTCGAGCGGGCCAGCACCTCCGCCGGTGTCCCGGCAGTCGGGGGTGCGCTGGTCGGTGCGGGCTCGGTGGTCGGCGACGGCGCGGTCGTGCCGGGGCGGGACGTCCGCGGGGCGGTCGCGCGTTCCGCGGCCGGGCTCGAGCAGGCGCCCAGCAGGGCGGCGCCGGCCGCGGCGAGGAGCGTCCGTCTGCGCACCGCCCCACCCTCGCCGCCGTCGTCCTCCGGGGCAAGCACCCCGCCCGCGGGGCGCCGGCGCCGGGGTCCTACGGTGCTCGGGGCGCTCCCGGGGCCGGGGCGCGACGAGGAGG
>NZ_SSXB01000106.1:0-10793 GCF_021698995.1 Blastococcus sp. KM273129
GCGCTGGCGTAGACGCAGCCGTCGCGGGTGCCGAGGTACAGGCCGGTGCGCTCGTGGTCGTCGGTGCAGAAGGCGTCGCGCAGCACCGCGGTCCAGGCGCCGTCGGGGAGCCCGGCGCCGACCTCGGTCCAGCTGTCGCCGGCGTCGTGGGTGCGGTGCACGCGGAGCCGGCCGTCCGGGGGCACGCGCTGCACGTCGGCGACCAGCGGGACGACCCAGGCGGTGCCCGGCGCGTTCGGCGAGGCGGCGATCGGGAAGCCGAAGTCGGCGGGGAGCCCGTCGGCGATCGACGTCCACGACCCGCCGCCGTCGTCGGTGCGGAAGACGCCGAAGTGGTTCTGCGCGTACATCCGCGCAGGGTCCCCCGCGTCCACCGCGACCTTGTGCACGCACTGCCCGTACTCCGGCGGCTCCGGCAGGAAGACGGCGCTGATGCCCCGGTTGCGCGGGGTCCACCCGGTGGCGCCGTCGTCGCTGGCGTAGACGCCGCCGGTGCTCATCGCGACGGTGACCCGGTCGCTCGCCGGATCGGGCAGCACGGTGTGCACCGCGCCGCCGCCGGCCCCGGGTTCCCAGGTGGGCCGGTGGGGGTGGTCCCACAACCCCCGCACCAGCGTGAAGCTGCAGCCGCCGTCGGTGCTGCGCCAGAGCGAGTGGGGCTCGCACCCGGCCCAGACCAGGTCCGGGCGGTCGGCGGTGTCCGGGCGCAGCTGCCACACCCGGCCGAGCGCGGCGCCGGTGTCCTCCGGGAAGCGGATGGCGCCGTGGTCGGTCTCCTGCCAGGTGCGGCCCAGGTCGTCCGACCAGGTGACCGACGGTCCCCAGTGCCCGTACTGGACCCCCGCCAGCACCCGGGGCACCGGGCGACGGGTGTCCACGGAGACGGCCGCCACCTCCTGCGCCAGCAGGTGCGGCCCGTCCAGGGACCACGTGCGGCGGTCGTCGTCGCTGCGGGCGAGCCACAGCCCCTTGCGCGTCCCGATGGCCAGCAGATCGGTCATGGCACCCCTCCGGTTCGGCGGTCCTCGGGGTGAGGACCGCCGCGGGGGTGGGAACTGAGCGGTCGGGCCTCAGATCCGCGAGGCGCCGCCCTCGGGGTGCGGCTGGCGGCCGTCGGAGGCGACGTCGGGCGCCAGCCGCTGGGCCTCCGCGCGCAGCTGCTCGGCGGCGGTGCGATCCTCGTCGGCGCGGGCGGCGCGCTGGCGGGCCTCCTGCTCGGCGAGCGCAGCGCGCTCCTGGACCTCGGCGAGCTCCCGGCGGGCGCGGGCCGCCTGCTCCTCGGCGAGCGCCTGCTCCTTCTCGGCGCGGGCGCCGCGGATCTCGGCCTCGCGCAGGTGGTCGCGGGCCTCCTCCCGCTGCTGCGCCCGCTTGCGGGCCCCCGTGGTCCGCGAGCGCCTGGTGAGCGCGAACGCCACCAGGGCCAGCAGCACCAGCGCCACCACGACCAGCACGACGATCAACCACGGCTCCACGGCGATCCCCTCCTCGGATGCGCCGACGTGGTGCCCCCCGGGGGTCTCGCGGAAACCCTCGGCCGGCTACGCCAGCGCGCTGCCGGCGACCCACTCCTCCCACGGGATGGCCCAGTCGTAGATGGCGCCGTCGGCGGCCGAGAGCGTCGGGCCGATCGAGTTCTCGATCTCCACGACGTCGCCGGGCTGCGAGAACTCGAAGAACCAGGCGGCGCGCTCGGTCGAGAGGTTGATGCAGCCGTGCGAGACGTTCTCGTTGCCCTGCTGCGCGACCGACCACGGCGCGGCGTGCACGAACTCCCCGTTGTCGTTCAGCCGGACCGCGTACTCCACCGGCGTCCGGTAGCCGTTGGGGCTGTCGACCGGGGTGCCGTAGGTGCTCGAGTCCATGACCCGGTTGCGGTTGAGCTCGGTGACCACGTGCGGGCCGTTGCGGCTCGGGAACTCCGGACCGCCCGCGCTCATCGGGAAGGTCTGCACCAGCTCGTCGCCGTCGTAGACGCGCATGGTGTGCGTCGCGGCGTCGGCGACCGACACGTGCCGCTCACCGATCGAGAAGGAGATCGAGCGGTCCTTCTCGCCCCACACGCCGTCGCCGAAGTCGACGCCGTAGAGGTTCGCGTCCACGGTGACGTCGGTGTGCGCGGGCCAGTACGTGGACGGGCGGAAGTGCACCTCGGTGTCGCTGAACCAGCTCCAGACGCCGTCGGTGGGCGTCGAGCTCGTCACCACGAGGTTGCGCTCGACCGCGGCCTTGTCCTCCACCGGCTCGGAGAAGTAGACCCGGATCGGCATCCCGACGCCCACGGTCTGGCCGTCGAGCGGGCCGATCCCCGGGGTCACCACCGACACCGGGTCCACCGTCGTGAACGACGACGTCGCCGTGGCCGGCTCCGCCGGGTCCCCCGAGGCGGTCGCGGTGAGCGTGTAGCCGGTGCCGTAGGCCAGCCGGGTCTCCGGCGCCCAGAGCACCGTGCCGTCGCCGTCCTCGTCGTCCTCGAGGGCGCCGGGGACGGCGGTCCCGGCCGCGTCCGTGAGGCCGACCTCGCCGAGCTCGCCGCCGGTGACCGAGATCTCCAGCGGCACCACGGGCGAGACGTCCACCGCTCCGTCGGCGACCGCCAGCCGGACCGTCGCCGGCTCGGCTGCGGCGGGCGGCTCGGGCGGTCCCCCGGCCTCCGACCCGCTGCAGCCGGTCAGCAGGGCCAGCGCCCCGGCAGCGAGCACCATGCCTGTGCGACGCACCTCGTCCTGCTCCTCTCCCCCTGCTCCCGCCCGGACGCGGACCGGAGCACCCCGCCCAGTGTCCACGCCCGGGACGACGACCGGGGTGGGACCCGCGCCACGGGCCCTGGGCGGCGGCTGCCGGGACGTGGTGGAGAGCACCCTCCCCCGGTTCGGGCTGCGGGCCGGGCGCTGGTATCGTTCTCGTTCGTGCCCGGCCGCCGGGCGCACCGCGCCATTAGCTCAATTGGCAGAGCAGCTGACTCTTAATCAGCGGGTTCGGGGTTCGAGTCCCTGATGGCGCACCACCACCGACGCCCCGCCGGGTCCCACCCGGGCGGGGCGTCGGCGTCCCGATATGTGTCCGGGGATCCGACCCTGTATCGGCACCGCCGAGGCCCGTGACGGTTGACACCTGCTCCCGGTCTGCGAGTCTGCTCGAGGACGTCGACGTCGAGCAGCACGGAGGCAGCATGCGCACCGGGCTCACCCGAAGCAGGTCCCCGAGGACGACGACCGGTCGCAAGCGCCGCGTCCTCCGTTCATCCTCGATCACGGCTCTGGCGTCGGCCGCCGTCGTCGTGGGCATGCCCGGCACCGCCTCGGCCGTGCCGATCAACGACTGCCCCGCACCGATCCGGTCGGTCCTCGACCAGACACCGGCGACCTACACGCAGAACGTCGCGCTGACCTTCGACGACGGGCCCTCGCCACGGTGGACGCCGCAGGTGCTCGACGTCCTGGCCGCGTACGGGATCCACGCCACGTTCTTCGTCCTGGGCACACATGCCGAGGACAACCCGGACCTGGTCCGGCGGATCATCGCCGAGGGCCACTCCATCGGGAACCACACCCAGACCCACCCCGACCTGGACACGCTCTCCCGGTCGGCGCAGGCGTCGCAGATGGACAGCGCCACGGGCGCGATCTACGCCGCGAGCGGCCTGCACCCGTGCTTCTTCCGGGGTCCGGGGGGCTCGCACCACGGCGCCTCCGTCCAGGAGGAGGCGTGGGCCCGGGACATGACCATCGCCGACTGGTCGAACGACCCCCGCGACTGGGCGGCTCCCGACAGCCTCAGCCCCTCCTACCAGGACACGATCGTGGAGCGGGCCACGAACCCGGTGTACGACCACCCCATCGTGCTGCTGCACGACGGCCCGCCGGTCAACTACCGGCAGAACACGATCGAGGCGCTGGGCCGCATCATCGAGTCCTACCAGTCCCGCGGGTACGTCTTCACCGACCCGGCCGGGCAGCAGTTCGACGCGAGCGCGATCGCGATGCACTACAACGCGCTGGGCGGGCCGGCGAGCGTCCTGGGCGAACCGCTCATCAGCCAGACGCCGACCCCGGACGTCGAGGGCGCCTACGGTCACTTCGAGGGCGGCTCCATCTACTGGTCCCCCGGCACCGGCGCCCACGAGATCCGCGGCCCGATCTACAGCTTGTGGGCAGACCTGGGGTGGGAGAACTCCTTCCTCGGCTTCCCCGCCACGGACCGGATCCCCACCCCCAACGTCGACGGCGCCTACAACCACTTCCAGGGCGGCTCCATCTACTGGTCCCCCGACACCGGCGCCCACGAGATCCACGGCCCCATCTACGACACCTGGGCCACCCTCGGCTGGGAGAACTCCGCACTCGGCTTCCCGACCAGCGACGAGTACGACATCGACGGCGGCCGGCGCAGCGACTTCCAGAACGGCTACATCACCTGGACGCCGTCCGACGGCACCGTCGTCCACGAGACCGGCTGAGCCCTCGGGTCCGGCCGCGACGCAAGGGACGGGCGGACGGGAGCCGTAGGGTGCGCCGGTGAGCTGGAAGCGCGCCGTGTTCGCGCTGTTCGCCGTCGCGGCGGGCACCAACGTCCCCACCCCGCTGCTGCTGGTCTACCAGGAGCGGCTCGACCTCTCCGCCGAGGTCCTGACGGCGCTGTTCGGCTGCTACGCGGCCGGCCTGGTGCCGGCGCTCCTGCTCGCCGGCCCGCTGTCGGACCGGCTGGGCCGGCGGCGGGTGGCGCTCCCGGGCATCGTGCTCTCCGGCCTGGCCTCGCTTGCCTTCGCCGCGGCTGGGGACTCCCTGCTCCTGCTGTTCGGCGCCCGCTTCGCGCAGGGCGTGGTCAGCGGCATCGTCTTCAGCGTCGGCAGCGCCTGGGTCGGCGAGCTGTCGAAGGCCTCCGGGGAGGGCGCCGGTGGGCGGCGCGCCGCCGTCGCCATGACCGCCGGGTTCTCCCTCGGGCCGCTGACCAGCGGGCTGCTCGGCGAGTACGCCCCGGCGCCGACCGTGCTCCCCTACCTGGTGCACACGGTGCTCGTCCTGGTGGGCCTGGCGGCCGCGGTGCGGCTACCCGAGACGGTCGACCTGCTCCCCGGACGGCGCGGCGGCACGGGGGCGCCGCCGGTCGCGCCCCTGGTCCGCCGCGGCGACGCGCTGCTGGTCCTCAGCGTGCTGGCCCCGGTGGCGGTCTGCGTCTACGCCTTCCCGTCGACGGTCATCAACGCGGTGCCGCTGCTGGTGCAGCTGCCCTCGGCCGGGGTGGCGGTCACCGGTGTGCTCGCCGGGGTGACGCTCGGCGCGGGAACGGTCGTCGCCGGGCTGCAGCGCCGCCTGGGCGCGTGGACCGCCGTCGTCGGCACCGGGGCCGGCACGCTCGGCTTCGGGTGCGCCGCCGCGTTCGCCGCCACCGGCGCGCTCCCCTGGCTCGTCGTGGCCGCCCCGCTGCTCGGCGCCGGCGGTGGCCTGTGCCTGGCGGCCGGGCTGACGCTGACCGCCCGGCTCGCCGCCCCCTCCCGGCTGGGTGCCCTGACGTCGCTGTTCCTCTCCTTCGCCTACCTCGGGTTCGCCGCGCCGTTCGCGATCGCCCTGGCCGCACGGGCGACGACGGCGACCCTGCCGCTGGCCGCGGCCGCCGCGCTCGCCGCGCTGCTCACCCTGCGCCTCGTGCCGGTCTCCCGCGCCGGCCGGCTGTAGGGGCTCACCGGGTCAGACCGGCTGCAGCGCCTCGATCTCCACCCGGATGACGTCCAGCGCGGCCGCCGCCCGGCGGCGGGACTGCCGGGGCGTCTCCCCCACCGTCAGGACGTGGCCGAGGTGCGCCCGGCGGCAGGAGGCCGGTTCGGCCGCATCACCGACGTCGGCGAACACCTCCGCGACGAGCAGCCCGGGGATGTCAGCCGCCTCGCGCAGGCCCGACACCGCGCGGACCCGGCCGGTGGCGTGGGAGCCGAGCAGGAGCTGGGTGCTGGCCGCGACGCCCGCCCGCCCCCCGGGGGCGGGCCGGTCCAGCAAGCGGGCCACGACGAGGTCGGCGGTGTCCAGCCCGCTCACCTGGTCCACGCAGGCGTGCGCTCCGGCATCGGCCGGCCGCGGCGCCAGCGCGACCAGCCGCGGACCGGACGGCCCGAGCACGAACTCCAGGTGGAAGGGCCCCAGCTCGTACCGGCAGGCGGCGAGCACGGCCGCGACGAAGGGCGCGGCGTCGGGCGACGGCGGCCGGGTGGTGGCGGTGAGCAGCACCGCAGCAGGGTGCGGCGGGGGCGTGGATGCGAGCTCGCTCCAGGCGTGCACCGCCACGGCACCGCCGTCCACGTACCCGTCGGCGGCGTACCGGGGCCCGGCCACGTGCTCCCCGATCACCAGGCGGCCGGCTGACAGCGTCCCCGGGCCGCAGCAGGCGCGGGCGGCGAGCACCCGCAGCTCGCCGTCGTCGTGCACCGGGCCGACCCGGGTGCCGGCACCGTCCACCTCGACCGTGCAGGGGTGCCCGACCGGCGAGGCCGGCGCCGGCGCGTCGGCGCGGAGCACCGCCCAGCGGCCGTCGGGGATGCCCGCCGCCGCCAGCGCCTCGCGCCGGGCGACGGCGTCGCCGGTCACGACCGGGGACGCGGGGTCGGGGCCGCGCAGCCCCAGTTCCCGGGCGGCGACGGCGGCCGGCCCGGTGGTGCCCTGCGCCCAGCCGGCGAGCGCGGCCACCCGCCCCGGCAGGGAGCGCACGGCCGCGGCGATCGCACCGGCGTCGCCGGTGTCGCAGTCGAGCCAGCGGTCGACGAGCCAGTCGACGTCCTCGCCGTAGGAGCGCCGTCGACGCGTCAGCACGGCCGTGCGCAGGCCCCGGGCGCGCGCCCGCTCGAGCACCGCCGCGCCCGCCGCGCCCGCCGCGTCCAGCCGCTCACCGGCGGCGAACTCCGGTCGCGCAGCCGGGACGCGCCCCTGCACCTCGACGGAGACGAACCACGGCTCATCGGCGCCGGCCGGGTCGCCGGGCACGCGTTCGCACACGGCGCCTCCCCCCGTCGGCCGGTCGTTGCCCGCGGAACGTACCGGCCGGTCCGCCTCGACGGAACAGGTTCGGCCGCGCCATGTCGGAGGCGGGAAGCAGCGGGTCGGGCGGTCGGTTGTCGGTGGGGTGGACCCAGCCCAGCCGCCGCGCGACGTCGACGTCGTGGTGATCGGTGCCGGGCAGGCCGGCCTCTCCACCGCCTGGGCGCTGGCCCGTCAGGGCTTCGAGCGGGGCACCGGGTTCGTCGTGCTCGACGGCGAGGAGGCGCCCGGCGGTGCCTGGCGGCACCGGTGGCCCTCGCTCACCCTGGGCAGCACCCACCGGGTGCACGACCTGCCGGGCCTGGCGTTCCGGCCCGAGGACGACGCCGCACCCGCCCTGGAGACCGTGCCCGCCTACTTCGCCGAGTACGAGCGGCGCTTCGCGCTGCCGGTGGTGCGGCCGGTGCGGGTGACCGCCGTCGAGCGGGCCGACGACGACCGGTTCGCCGTCGCGACCGACCGGGGCACCTGGACCGCGCGCGCCGTCGTGAACGCCACCGGCACCTGGACCCGGCCGTTCGTCCCGCGCTACCCCGGGCAGGAGCTCTTCCGCGGGCGGCAGCTGCACACCGTGGACTACCGCTCCGCGGAGGAGTTCCGCGGGCAGCACGTCGTCGTCGTCGGCGGCGGCGCCTCGGCCACCCAGCTGCTGGCCGAGATCTCCCGGGTGACCTCGACGACGTGGGTCACCCGCCGGCCACCGGTCTGGCGCGAGGGCCCGTTCGACGAGGCCGCCGGCCGCGCCGTCGTCGCCGAGGTGGAGCGCGCCGTCCGGGAGGGCCGCCGACCGGGCAGCGTCGTGGGGCTCACCGGCCTGCTCACCTCGGCGCCCTACGTGCGCGACGGGCTCGAGCGCGGCGTCCTCCGGCGGCTGCCGGTGTTCGACCGGATCACCCCCGACGGCGTGGCCTGGGATCGTCCGGCCACCCACGCACCCGCGGCCGTCCGCGCCGACGTCATCCTCTGGGCCACCGGGTTCCGCGCGGCGGTCGGCCACCTGGCCCCGCTGCGGCTGCGCACCCCCGGCGGGGGCTTCCGCGTCGAGGGCACGCAGGTCGCCGGCGAACCGCGCCTCCACCTGGTCGGCTACGGACCCTCGGCGAGCACGATCGGCGCCAACCGGGCCGGGCAGGCCGCCGCGCGCGCCCTGCGGCGGGAGCTGCACCCGGGGATGCCCCTGCCCCGCACGGCCTGAGCGCCAGGAAGCTTTCAGGGTCCGATCAGGGCGCTCCCCGATGTGCCCGGCGCAGCGCGGCCGACAGGCTGCTGGGCATGACTTCCCGACCGATCCCCGGAGGCCCGCGATGATCGAGGCGCGGGGCCTGACCAAGAAGTACGGCGACCGCACGGCCGTCGACGGCATCTCCTTCACCGTGCACCCGGGCCGGGTCACCGGCTTCCTCGGGCCCAACGGTGCCGGCAAGTCCACGACCATGCGCATGCTGCTGGGGCTGGACCGACCCACCGCCGGCAGCATCACCGTGCACGGGCGCAGCTACGCCGACTTCCCCGCGCCGCTGCGGCAGGTCGGCGCGCTGCTGGAGGCCCGCGCCCTGCACCCGGGGCGCTCGGCGCGCGACCACCTCCGCTGGATGGCGGCGAGCAACGGGCTGCCGGTGCGCCGCGTCGACGAGGTGCTCGACCTCGTCGGCCTGACCGACGTCGCCGGGCAGCGGGTGGGCCGTTTCTCCCTCGGCATGGGCCAGCGGCTGGGCATCGCCGTCGCCCTGCTGGGCGACCCGCCGGTCGTCGTGCTCGACGAGCCGGTCAACGGGCTGGACCCCGAGGGCATCCGCTGGGTGCGCACGCTGACCCGGCAGCTGGCCGCCGAGGGTCGCACCGTCTTCCTCTCCAGCCACCTGATGAGCGAGATGGCGCTCACCGCCGACCACCTCGTGGTCATCGGGCGGGGCCGGGTGCTGGCCGACTGCTCGATGCCCGACTTCATCGCCGAGCACGCCGCCTCCTACGTGCGGGTGCGCAGCCCGCAGACGACCCAGGTGGCCGACCTGCTGCGCCGCGACGGCCTGGAGGTCACCGCCGTCGACGACGAGCTGCGGGTGCAGGGCCGCGACGCCGCCGCCGTCGGCGAGCTCGTCGGCCGGCAGGGGCACCTGCTGCACGAGCTCACCCTCGTCAGCTCCTCCCTCGAGGAGGCCTTCATGACCCTCACCGCCGCGAGCGTCGAGTACACCACCCGCGACCGGACCCCCGCAGGAGCCACCCGATGACCGGAACCCTCAGCACCCCGGCCCCCGACACCGTCGCGCTGGACCCGGACCGGCACGTGCCCGGCGTCCGCGAGCCCGGCTTCGCGCAGACCCTCCGCGCCGAGTGGATCAAGTTCTGGTCGGTGCGCTCGACGCCGTGGTCGGTCGGCGCCCTGGTCACCCTGGGCGCGGGCCTGACCGTGCTCGTCTGCGCGGTCAGCGCCGCGGACCTGGCGGCGGGCACCACCGGCGAGGCCGCGGGCTCCTTCATCACCTGGGGCATGACGGTCGCGCAGATCACCGCCATCGTGCTCGGGGCGCTCGTGGTCACCAGCGAGTACGGCACCGGGATGATCCGGGCGACGCTGACCGCGACCCCGCACCGCGGGCGGGTGCTGGCGGCCAAGGCGCTGGTCCTCACCGGCACGCTGTTCGTCGCCGGCGCGGTCACCGCCGTCCTCGGCTACCTCGGCGGCAACTGGTTCCTCGAGCAGGAGGGCATCGGCCTGGCGCTCGGCGACGACGGCGTGCTGCGGTCGCTCGTCGGCAGCGGGCTGTACATGGCCGGCATCGGGTTGTTCGCCGCCGCCGTCGGGCTGCTCGTCCGGCACACCGCCGCGGCGCTGTCGATCGTGCTGGCCCTGCTGCTGGTGGTCGGCAACATGGTGATGCTGCTGCCGGGCGCCTGGGGCGAGTGGGCGACCAAGCTGATGCCGGGGAACGCGGGCTCCGTCGTCGCCACCCCGGTGTCGTTCAACCCGAACCTGCTCGGACCGTGGACCGGGTTCGCCGTGTTCTGCGCCGAGGTGGCCGCCGTCGTGCTCGCCGGCTACCTGGTGCTGCGCCGTCGCGACGCGTGACCCAGGCGCCCCCGCTGTGCCCCGGCCCCCGCGGCCGGGGCACAGTGGTGCGGTGACCACGCCCGACCCGGCCGCCGAGGGCCGCCGCCGCGCCGACCAGCTCCTGACCGCCCTGACCGCGGGTGACGACGCCGCCGCCGAGCGGCTGCTCGCCGGCCTGGACGAGATCCGCGACCTGGTGTTCGTGGGCGCGGGGCTCACCGTGATCGCCCGCGCCGAGGGCCGGGCGCTGCCCACGGCGCAGCGCGCGCAGGCCAGCACCCGCCAGCTCAAGCTCGGGGAGGTGCGCGACGCCAACCGCGACGACCCCGACGGGCTGCGCACCTGGCTGCGGCGCTCGGCCGAGGAGATCCTCTTCCTCCGCTCGCTGCACGCCGCCCGGCAGGGCTGAGCTCAGACGCGGGCGCGCGGGGCGCGGGCGGCCAGCCGCGCCAGCGGCAGCACCGCGGCCAGCGCCACGGCCGACACGACCAGCGTCCAGGGCAGGCCGGCGGCGCCGTAGGCGAACCCGAGCAGCAGCGCCCCGGCCGCCGTGCCCGCGTCGAAGGAGGCGTTCCACAGCGCGCTGGCCGCTGTCGTCCCCCGGTCGCCGGCCCGGGCGAAGGCGCGCAGCAGGGTCAGGTTCTGCACCCCGCCGAAGCCGGCGCCGAACAGCGCAGCCCCCAGCAGCACCCAGCCCGCGCCCCACCACAGCCCCGCAC
>NZ_SSXB01000107.1:0-10451 GCF_021698995.1 Blastococcus sp. KM273129
GCGGCTCGGGGCGGCGACGCCGGCGGGCGCGGCTGCTCGACCCGGGTGGCCGCGGCCCGCAGCCGGGTGGCGACGGACGAGCCCGACATCCCGCTGCCGCCCGAGCCCACCGACGACGAGGACTGGCCGCACCCGGCGCAGCCGGCCGCCGTCCGGGCCGCGGCCACCCGGGTCGAGCAGCCGCGCCCGCCGGCGTCGCCGCCCCGAGCCGCCGCCGAGTCCTCGCCCGCCCCGCGCGGGGGCGAGCCGACGCCCGTGGTGTCGGCCAACCCCGAGGAGCCGGCCGGCGAGGGGGAGCTGACCACGACCGACGTCCGCCGGGTGTGGCCCGAGCTGCTCGCCATCGTCAAGAAGCACAAGCGCACCACCGAGGCGCTGCTGAACAGCTTCCAGGTGCACCAGCTGGCCAACGGCGTGCTCGTCCTGTCGACCTCCTCGCCCGCGCTGGCCCGCCGGATGAACGACGACCTCAACCGGGAGATCGTCCGGCAGGCGCTCAACGAGCTGCTCGGGGTGCGCTGGCGCATCGACGCCGTCGTCGACGGCGCCGGGCCGGCTGCCGCCGGTGCCCGCGCGGTCGCGCCCGAGGCGGCTCGGGAGGCGGCGCGCGCCGCCGAGGCCGCCGAGGCACGCGAGCTCATGGCCGAGCGCGCCGCGGAGGGGACCGACGGGGGAGGCGCCGAGCCCGGGCCGGTCGTCGACCAGGAGCAGGCGGCCCTGCAGCTGCTGCGTGCCCAGCTCGGCGCCCGGCCGCTCGACGGCTGACGGGGCTGCTCGCAGGGACGCGCCGCGCCCCCGGGGCAGCGGTGCGACGCGCAGGACGCGGCGGCGCGCCCTCACCTGTCGCACCCGCGGCCTACTCTCGTGGCATGTTCCCCGGAGGCCAGCAGCCCGACCTGTCGCAGCTGATGAAGCAGGCGCAGCAGATGCAGCAGCAGCTCGCCGCCGCCCAGCAGGAGCTGGCGGCCACGGAGGTCACCGGCACCGCCGGTGGCGGGCTGGTCTCGGCGACGATGACCGGTGACGGCGACCTCACCGCGCTCACCATCGCACCGGCCGCCGTCGACCCGGACGACCTGGAGACCCTGCAGGACCTCGTCGTCGCCGCCGTCCGGGACGCCAAGCGCGCGGCGGACGAGCTGACCGCCAGCCGGATGGGGCCGCTCGCCGGCGGCCTCGGCGGCGGCGGCCTGGGGCTGCCGGGCCTCTGATCGGGCGCGCCCGCCCGATCCACTTCGCAACCCGAGGAGCACCGTGTACGAGGGTGCCGTCCAGGACCTGATCGACGAGCTCGGTCGCCTGCCCGGCGTGGGGCCCAAGAGCGCCCAGCGCATCGCCTTCCACCTGCTGTCGGCCGAGTCGGCCGACGTCGGCCGGCTGGTGGCCGCCCTGACGCGGGTGCAGGAGTCGGTCCGGTTCTGCGTGACCTGCTACAACGTCGCCGAGGCCGAGCAGTGCCGCATCTGCCGCGACCCGCGCCGCACCGAGGACGTGCTGTGCGTCGTCGAGGAGCCCAAGGACGTCGTCGCCATCGAGCGCACCCGCGAGTTCCGCGGCCGCTACCACGTGCTCGGCGGGGCGATCAGCCCGATCGACGGCGTGGGCCCGGACGACCTCCGGGTCAAGGAGCTCATGAGCCGCCTGATGGACGGCACCGTCAAGGAGCTGATCATCGCCACCGACCCCAACCTGGAGGGCGAGGCGACGGCGGCCTACCTGGCGCGGCTGGTCGGCCCGATGGGGCTGGCCGTGTCGCGGCTGGCCAGCGGCCTGCCGGTGGGCGGTGACCTCGAGTACGCCGACGAGGTCACCCTCGGGCGGGCGTTCGAGGGTCGCCGCCGCATCGACGCCTGAAGAAACCCCGCTGCCCTCCACCCTGCAGCTGGGCCGTTCCAGCAGCTCGCGTAGGTCACGGCTTGGTGTCGATGGACGACCGGCACTGCCCGGGGGCGACGGCCGCCGCCTAGGGTTCCCAGGCGTTCCGCGGACCCTGTGGCGTCCGCGGGCCCCACGTCCGGAACTCGTCCGGCCCGCCGTGGCCGAGGAGGCAGGTCTTCCGCGATGACACGTCGTCGTACCACTCGAGCGCTCGCCGCGTCCGCGGCCGCGCTCACCGCAGTCACCCTCTCGGCCTGCGCTTCGAGCGACCGGGACACCGAGGAGGGCGGCGGCGGGGAGACCGCCGCCTCCGGCGGCACGCTCGTCTTCGGCGCCGCCGGCGACCCCGCGATGTTCGACCCGGCCTTCGCCAGCGACGGCGAGACGTTCCGGATCGCCCGCCAGATCCACGAGGGCCTGCTGACCAACGAGCCCGGCACGACCGAGCTGGTCCCGGCGCTGGCCGAGGACTGGGAGGTCAGCGAGGACGGGCTGGAGTACACGTTCAACCTGCGCGAGGGCGTGCAGTTCCACGACGGCACGGACTTCAACGCCGAGGCGGTCTGCTTCAACTTCGACCGCTGGCACAACTTCACCGGCCTGGCCCAGAGCCCGAGCGCCACGTACTACTACCAGGCCGTGTTCGGCGGCTTCGCCGACAGCGACAACCCCGGCATCTACGAGGGCTGCGAGGCCGTCGACGAGAACACCGCGGTGATCACCTTCAACCAGGTGACCAGCAAGATCCCCGCCGCGCTGTCGCTGCCGGCGTTCTCCATCCAGAGCCCCACGGCCCTGCAGGAGTACGACGCGGACAACCTGTCCGGCTCCGAGGACGCGATCAGCTACACCGAGTACGCCCTCGAGCACCCGACCGGCACCGGCCCCTTCCGCTTCGACAGCTGGGACCGGGGCAACGGCGAGGTCACCATCGTCCGCAACGAGGACTACTGGGGCGAGCCGGCGCTGCTCGACAGGATCATCTTCCGCACCATCCCCGAGGGGAACACCCGCCGGCAGGAGCTGCAGGCGGGCACCATCGACGGGTACGACTTCGTCTCGCCCGCCGACTACCAGACCCTCGAGAGCGAGGGCTTCCAGGTCCTCGTCCGCGACCCGTTCAACATCCTCTACCTGGGCTTCAACGGCGGGAACGTGCCCGGCACGAGCGCCAACCCGGCGCTGCAGGACGAGCGGGTGCGCCAGGCGATCGCGCACGCGATCGACCGCGAGACCATCGTGAACTCGCTGCTCCCCGAGGGCTCCGAGGTGGCGACGAACTTCATGCCGCCGTCGGTCGACGGCTGGGCCGAGGACGTGCCGACCTACGAGTACGACCCGGAGCGGGCCCGCCAGCTGCTCGAGGAGGCCGGCGCCGCCGGCACCACGCTGCGGTTCTACTACCCGACCGACGTCAGCCGGCCCTACCTGCCGGACCCGGCCGCGATGTTCCAGGTGATCGCCGAGGACCTGCAGGAGGTGGGCCTGACCATCGAGCCGGTCGCCCTGCAGTGGAACCCGGACTACCTCCAGGCGGTGCAGGCCGGCCAGGCCGACATCCACCTGCTCGGCTGGACCGGTGACTACAACGACGCCTACAACTTCATCGGCACCTTCTTCGCCGAGGACCAGAACAACCAGGCGTCCGCGGAGTTCGGCGCGTTCAGCGCCCCGGAGATCTTCGCCGCGCTGGCCGAGGCCGACGCCGAGCCCGACCCGGCCAACCGGACCGAGCTCTACCAGGAGGCGAACCGCCTGATCAAGGAGTACCTCCCGGCCGTGCCGATCTCGCACTCGCCGCCGGCGCTCGTGGTGGCGGAGAACGTCCAGGGCCTCGAGCCCAGCCCGCTGACCGCGGAGGACTTCTCGACGGTCTCGCTGCAGGACTGAGCAGGGATCTCCCCGGCCGCGCCGGTGGTGGCAGCGACGCCACCGCCGGCGCGGCCGACCGTCCGGTGTAGGACAGCGGTGTCCGGAAAGGCTGGTCCGAGCGCGTGCTCCGCTTCATCGTCCGGCGGCTCCTCCAGCTGATCCCGATCCTGCTGGGGCTGTCCGTCCTCCTCTTCGCCTGGCTGCGCGCGCTGCCCGGAGGGCCGGCGCAGGCGGCCCTCGGTGAGCGCGCCACCCCCGAGGCGATCGCCCAGTACAACGAGCTCTTCGGCCTGGACGAGCCGCTCTACGTCCAGTACTTCCGCTTCCTGGGGCGGGCCGTCCAGCTCGACTTCGGCAACTCCACGCAGTACGGCCGGCCGGTCACCGACGTCTTCCTCGAGCGGTTCCCCGGCACCATCGAGCTGACCGTCCTGGCGATGGTCTTCGCCATCGGCGTCGGCATCCCGCTGGGCTACCTCGCCGCCCGCCGGCACGGCAGCTTCCTCGACTCGGCGTCCGTGATCGGCTCGCTCATCGGCGTCGCGATCCCCGTGTTCTTCCTGGCCTACCTGCTCCGGCTGCTGTTCGCCGTCGAGCTCGGCTGGCTGCCGGGGTCCGGTCGCCAGGACGTGCGCATCGACGCCACCCGCGTCACGAACTTCTACGTGCTGGACGGCCTGCTGACCCGCGAGTGGGACGCCGCCTGGGACGCCCTGACGCACCTGGTGCTCCCGGCGATCGCACTGGGCACGATCCCCCTGGCGATCATCGTCCGGATCACCCGGGCCTCGGTCCTGGACGTGGTGAACGAGGACTACGTGCGGACGGCGAACGCCAAGGGCCTGGCGATGGCGACGGTGCGCCGCCGCCACATCGTCCGCAACGCGCTGCTGCCCGTCTCGACGACGATCGGCCTGCAGACCGGGCTGCTGCTGTCCGGGGCGGTGCTGACCGAGACCGTGTTCGCGTTCGGCGGGGTCGGCTCGACGCTGTACGACGCGATCAGGCTCCGGGACTTCGCCGTGCTGCAGGGCTTTATCCTCATGCTCGCCGTCGTCTACGTGCTGGTGAACCTGCTGGTCGACATCTCCTACGGCCTGCTCGACCCGAGGGTGAGGGTCCGATGACCGCTCTCGGGGACTACAAGCGCGAGCGCATCGACGCGCTCGCGGCGCGGGCCGGGCAGCTGCCCGAGGGTGAGGCCGGGCTCTCGCTCACCCGCAGTGCGTTCCGCCGGCTGCGGCGGGACCCGGTGGCCATCACCGGCGCGGTCATCGTGCTCGTCTTCCTCGTCGTGGCCGCGTTCGCGCCGCTGCTGGCGCCGAAGGACCCGGTCACCCAGTACCTGCTGTCGGAGATCCGGCCCGGCACCATCCCGGGGCCCCAGGAGGGCTTCCCCCTCGGGGTGGACAACCTCGGCCGCGACCTGCTCTCCCGGTTGATCTACGGCTCGCGGCAGTCGCTGCTCATCGGTGTGGTGTCCACCGTGCTCGGCCTGGTGGTCGGGATGGCCCTGGGGGTGCTGGCCGGCGCGTTCGGCGGCTGGGTGGACACCGCGGTCATGCGGTTCGTCGACATCCTCCTGTCCATCCCCGGCCTGCTCATGGCGATCACCATCTCGGTGCTGCTCGGGCAGAACCAGTACGCGCTGATGATCGCCATCGCCGTCGTCCAGGTGCCGATCTTCGCCCGGTTGCTGCGCGGCTCCATGCTGGCCCAGCGCGGCAGCGACTACGCCGTCGCGGCGCGGGCGCTGGGCGTGAAGAAGGGCCGCATCGTGTTCGGGCACGTGCTGCCGAACTCGCTGTCGCCGGTCATCGTCCAGGCGACGCTGTCCCTGGCGACGGCGATCATCGAGGCCGCCGCGCTCTCCTACCTCGGCCTGGGCGACCCGGACATCGCCCGTCCCGAGTGGGGGGCGATGCTGGCCAACGCCCAGGACTTCCTGTCCATCCGACCGGCGCTGGCGGTCTGGCCGGCGCTGTGCATCATCGTCGTCGCGCTCGGCTTCACGCTGCTCGGTGAGCGCCTGCGCGAGGCCCTCGACCCGAAGTTCCGGAGGTGAGCCCCGTGCAGGCACCGGTGCTCGAGGTGGAGGACCTCGCCGTCCGGTTCACCCGCCGCGGGGAGCAGCCGACCCGCGCGGTCGACGGCGTCAGCTTCTCGGTGGCGCCCGGCGAGACGATCGGGCTGGTGGGGGAGTCCGGCTGCGGCAAGTCGGTCACCTCGCTGGCGATCATGGGTCTGCTGCCGCGGCGCGGCGTCGAGGTGACCGGCTCGGTCCGCTTCGACGGCAACGACCTCGTCGACGCCCCCGACCACGTGCTGCGCGGGCTGCGCGGTGCCGACATGGGCATGGTCTTCCAGGACCCGCTCTCCTCGCTCAACCCCACCGTGCCGATCGGCACCCAGGTCACCGAGGTGCTGCTGGAGCACCGTGAGATGTCCAAGGCCGAGGCGCGGGACGAGGCCACCCGGCTGCTCGACCGGGTCGGCATCCCCGACCCGGGGCGTCGGCTCAAGGAGTACCCGCACCAGCTCTCCGGCGGCATGCGGCAGCGGGCGCTGATCGCGATGGCGCTGGCCTGCGCGCCGCGGCTGCTCATCGCCGACGAGCCGACGACGGCGCTCGACGTCACCATCCAGGCGCAGATCCTGGAGCTGCTGCGCGAGCTCGTCGTCGACTCGGGGACGGCGCTGGTGATGATCACCCACGACCTCGGCGTGGTCGCCGGGCTGTGCGACCGGGTGCACGTCATGTACGCCGGCAAGATCATCGAGACGGCGGACCGGCACGACCTGTTCACCCGGCCCCGCCAGCCCTACACCGGCGGGCTGCTCGCCTCGGTGCCGCGGCTGGACTCCACCCGCGGCGCCCCCCTCACGCCCATCCGCGGCTCGGCCCGCGACGCCATCCCGTGGTCGGAGGGGTGCGCCTTCGCCCCGCGCTGCGACAACGCCCAGGACGACTGCCTGACCGAGGTGTCGGGCAGCACCGTGCCCCTGGTCCCGGACGGCCCCGGCCGGGAGCTGCGCTGCCGCCACCCGCTCGAGCACCCGTCCGCGCCGTCGGGCGCCACCGCCTCCGGAGCCGCCCGATGACCGCCGTCCCGACCGCCGGCCAGGACGACCTGCTGCGGGTGGAGGACCTGAAGGTCCACTTCCCGATCAGGAAGGGCGTCTTCTTCGACCGCACGGTGGGGCACGTGAAGGCCGTGGACGGCGTCTCGCTCACCGTGCCGCGCGGCGCCACGTACGGGCTGGTCGGGGAGTCCGGCTGCGGCAAGTCGACGCTGGGCCGCGCCATCCTCCGGCTCGAGGAGCCCACCTCCGGGCGGGTGCTCTTCGACGGCACCGACGTCGCCGCGCTCAAGGGCGAGCCGCTCCGGCAGATGCGCCAGCGGATGCAGATGGTCTTCCAGGACCCGCTGGGCAGCCTCGACCCGCGGCAGAACGTGGAGTCGCTGCTCTCCGAGCCGCTGCACGCCCACGGTCTCGGCGGGGGCAAGGCCGGGATCGCGGAGAAGATCCGCGGCCTGCTCGACGCCGTCGGCCTGCCCTCGGCCGCGCTGCGCCGCTACCCGCACGAGTTCTCCGGCGGCCAGCGGCAGCGCATCGGCATCGCCCGCGCCGTCGCGCTGGAGCCCGACCTGCTCATCGCCGACGAGCCGGTGTCGGCGCTGGACGTGTCGGTGCAGGCGCAGGTGATCAACCTGCTCGAGGAGCTCCAGGAGCGGCTGGGCCTGACCTACCTGGTCATCGCGCACGACCTCGCCGTCGTCCGGCACATCAGCGACGTCGTCGGCGTCATGTACCTCGGCTCGCTGGTGGAGCAGGCGCCCGCCGACGACCTCTACGAGCAGCCGCTGCACCCCTACACGCGGGCGCTGATGAGCGCCGTCCCGGTGCCGGACCCGGAGGTGGAGGAGCAGCGCGAGCGGATCCTGCTGGCCGGTGACCTGCCCTCGCCGGCGGACCCGCCGAGCGGCTGCCGGTTCCACACCCGCTGCCCGTGGCGGCAGGAGACGCGCTGCGACGACGAGGTGCCGGTGCTGCGGGAGCTCGGCCCGGGCCGGCTGGTCAGCTGCCACTGGGCCGAGGAGATCCGCGACGGCGTCCTCCACCCGCGCTCCCCCGAAGAGGTGCTGCACGCCGGGATCGCCGTGCAGCCGGGCGCGGGCGGGCGGGCCCGGGACGACGACCCGACCCCCTTCCTCGGCCGGGAGACTCCGTTGCCGCGGGCGGAGCAGGGCTGACCGCAGCACCCACCCCTATGCCTCCGTCTCCCGGTCGGTGACGACCACGTCGTCGCCGCGGCGCACCGCCCGGCCCACCCGCAGCCGCGCGATGCTCCCCACCAGCCGGACCAGGCCGCTGTAGCCCGGCGCCGGACCGTGGTAGCCCAGGAAGCCCCGCGGCCCGTCGAGCATCTCGCCGGTGCGCACGTCGTAGCGGCTCTGGTGCCACGGGCAGACCAGGCAGCCGTCGGCGTCGACGCTGCCCTCGGCGAGGTCGGCCAGCTGGTGGCGGCAGCGGCGGGAGACGGCGAAGTACTGGTCGTCCCCGCGGTTGCCCACGGCCCAGCCGCCGACGCGGCGGACCCTCCGCGGCGGCAGGTCGGCGGCGGGGATCGAGTCGGGGTCGGGCACGCGGTTCTCCTCGCAGGCGGCGGGTCGGCGGGGGCGCCGTACCCACCGCGCCCGGGCCGGACCCCTCCGGCGTCGGTAGGGTCCTCCCGACCGACGTCGCCGCTCCTGGAGGTTCCCGTGCGCCGGCTGCTCGTGGTGCTGGGGGTCCTCGCCGTCCTCGTGCTCGGCGGCTCCCCGGCGTGGGCGGTGCCCCCCTTCCGGCTGACCGACCAGGTGACCGACCAGGTCGGCGCGCTCGACGGCGGCACCGAGGAGGTCAGGGGCGTCGTCGAGGAGCTGCGCGCGGACACCGGCACCGACCTGTACGTCGTCTTCGTCTCCTCCTTCGACGGCGCCGACCAGGGGGAGTGGGCCCAGGCCACGGCGGAGCTGAGCCAGATCGGCGAGCGGGATGCCCTGCTCGCCGTCGCCGTCGACGACCAGCGGTACGGCACGGTGCGCCCGGCCGACTTCCCGGTCACCGGCGCGGAGTTCGACGAGCTGACCGACGAGCGGGTCGCCCCGGAGCTCGCCGAGGGGGACTGGGCCGGCGGCGTGGCCGCCTTCGCCGCCCTGCTGCGCGACGGCGGGACGGCGGCGGAGCAGCCGGCGGAGGCCGCGGACGGGGGCTCCGGCGGGTCGGGCGTGCTGCTGGTGCTCGGCGGGATCGCCGTGGTGGGGGGCGGCGCCTACCTGCTCAGCCGGTCGCGTCGCGCCCGCGGCGGGCCCGCGCTCCCGGCCGGCCGGCGGGCCGAGCCCGATCCGCACGAGGGCGTGCCCACCGACGAGCTGCAGGGCCGGGCCAGCGAGGCGCTGCTGACGCTGGACGAGGCGGTCAAGACCTCGCAGCTGGACCTCGACTTCGCCCGCTCGCAGTACGGCGAGGAGGCGGTCGCCGGCTTCGGCGCCGCGCTGGGGCAGTCGAAGGCCGACCTGGGCCGCGCGTTCGCGGTGCGCCAGGAGCTCGATGACGACTCGGGTGGGCGGGGGACCGGCAGAGACGAGCCGACGACGCGGCGCATGCTCGCCCAGATCCTGGCGCTGACCGGCGAGGCCGGCGCGCGCCTGGACGAGCTGAGCGCGGCGTTCCAGCAGCTGCGCGACCTGGAGCGGACCGCCCCCGAGGTGCTCGCCGGGCTGGAGCCGCGCATCGCCGCGCTGCGGGCGCGGCTCCCCGAGGAGGAGCGGCGGCTGGCGGGGGTCCGGCAGCGGTACGCGGGCTCGGCGGTGGCCGCCGTCGCCGACAACGTCCAGGAGGCCGCGGCCCGGCTCGACGCCGCCGACGACGAGGTGCGCGAGGCCCGCGAGGCGCTCGCCGCCGGGCGCAGCGGGCAGGCGGTGGGGGACATCCGGGCCGCCGAGGACGCGGTCGCGCAGAGCGGCACGCTGCTGGACGCCGTCGGGCGCCTCGCCGCCGACCTCGACGCGGCCGCCGACCGGGTGACCGCCGTCCGGGCGGAGACGGAGAAGGACCTCGCCGAGGCCCGGGCGCTGGTGGCCGGGGGCGACCGCAGCGGCCTGCCGCCGCAGATCGCCCGCGCCGAGACGGCGCTGGCGGCGGCCGACGCCGCCCTGCGCCCGGCCGGCGGCGGTCCCGGCGACCCGCTCGCCGCGCTGCGGCAGCTGGAGGACGCCGACGCCGCCCTGGAGGAGGCGCTGGCGACCGCGCGCGACGCCCAGACCCAGGCGCGCCGGGCCGCGGCCGCGCTGGACCAGGCGCTGCTCACGGCCCGCTCGGCGGTGGGTGCGGCGGCCGACTTCATCGACACCCGGCGCGGGGCGGTGGGCCCGGAGGCGCGCACCCGGTTGGCCGAGGCGCAGCGGCACCTGGACGCCGCCGTCGGGCTGGGGCGCACCGACCCGGTGGCCGCCCTCCGCGAGGCGCACCAGGCCGGGCTGCTCGCCCAGCACGCCCTGGACCTGGCGCAGGACGACGTCGACCGGTGGCGGTCCGGGTACGGGCCCGGCGGTTTCGGAGGCTACGGCGGGGGCTACCGCCGCGGCGGCGTCGACCTGGGCAGCCTCGTGCTCGGCGGGATCCTGCTGGGCGGCGGCCGCGGGACGGGCGGTTTC
>NZ_SSXB01000108.1:0-10434 GCF_021698995.1 Blastococcus sp. KM273129
CACTGAGGGCGACCAATCCCGATCTCCTCTGCATCGACGGCGGGCCCGGGTGGGGCGCGCGTAGGCCGGCGAGGACGCGGGGGCGGACACGCGGTCGAGGGTAGGCGGCCCTGCTGACCCTCTCCTCGCGTGCCATGATCGAGGGCGGACCGCTTCCCCCGTCCCGCCGTCGATGCAGAGGAGATCGGGATTGGTCGCCCTCAGTGTCATCCTCTTCCCCCCGCTGCTGATCGCGTTCCTGCTGGTCATGGAGCGGGTGGAGGAACCCCTGCGCCGCCCGGCGTCCCCGCGCGAGGTGAGCGAGTTCCTCGACACGGCGACCCCCGGTGAGGTCGACACGCTCGCGACCTCGGGAATCCGGCGGGCCCTGTTCCGCTGGCGGCGCCGCCGCCACCGCGGCCGGCCCTCGCAGAACCCGCCGCTCGTCTGAGCAGCTCCCCGGCGCGGACGACGGGGCCGCGAGGCCCCCGATCTCGCTCGGAGGGGGGACCGTGGGGCCACCGAACGGGTGACGGACTGCACAGCCGCCTAGACTCTCCGTCGGGCGTGGGCATCCCCGCACCCGCAGACAGTGCGAGAGGACGTGCAGTGGACGAGGTGCTGGCCCAGTCGGGGCTCTTCCAGGGGCTCTCCGATGACGCGGTGGACCCCGTCATCAGCCGTCTGGAGACGATCACCCTCCCCCGGGGCCGGGTCGTCTTCAACGAGGGCGAGCCGGGCGACAGCCTCTACATCGTCCTGACCGGCAAGATCAAGCTGTCCCGCCGCTCGCCCGACGGCCGGGAGAACGTGCTGGCGGTCATGGGCCCGTCCGACCAGTTCGGCGAGCTGTCGGTCTTCGACCCGGGCCCGCGCACGGCGACGGCCACCGCCGTCACCGACGTCAAGCTGGCGCGGATGCCGCAGTCGGTCCTGCTGCCCTGGATCGAGGCGCACCCGGAGATCGGCGAGCAGCTGCTGCGCGTGCTGGCCCGCCGCCTGCGCCGCACCAACGACTCGGTCGCCGACCTCATCTTCACCGACGTCCCGGGCCGCGTCGCCAAGGCGCTGCTGCAGATGGCCGACCGGTTCGGCAGCCGCGACACCGACGGGCTGCGGGTCAAGCACGACCTCACGCAGGAGGAGCTGGCCCAGCTGGTGGGCGCCTCCCGCGAGACCGTCAACAAGGCGCTCGCCGACTTCGTGCACCGCGGCTGGATCCAGCTGCAGGGCAAGTCGGTCGTCGTCCTCGACGAGGAGCGCCTGCGGCGCCGCGCCCGCTGACACCCGACCGCTGGCGACGAGAGGCCCAGGACCACCCCGGTCCTGGGCCTCTCGCATGCACCGCTGCCGGCTCACCGCGGGAGCGCAGGACGGGTTGGCTAAGGTACGCCTTACCTAACTCGTTCGCTCGCTCGCTGGAGGGTCCATGCCCGCACCCCGCACCGCAGGCCGACGGCGCAGCCGCCTCGCCGCCCGCGCCCTGACCGTCGCCGTCCTGCTCCCGCTGACCGCCTGCGGGGGGACCGAGGAGACCGCCGCCACCGGAGGGGGCGGCGGCGACGCAGCCGGGAGCGCCTTCCCGGTCACCCTCGAGCACGCCTTCGGCTCGACCGAGGTGCAGGCCGAGCCCGAGCGGGTGGTCACCTGGGGCTGGGGCAGCACCGACGCCGCGATCGCCCTGGGGGTCGTGCCGGTCGCCATCCCGACGCAGTCCTACGGGGGCGACGAGGAGGGCGTCCTGCCCTGGGTGCGCGAGCGGCTGGAGCAGGACGGCGCCGAGCTGCCCGAGCTGCTCCCCGACCAGACCGAGGCGCCGGTCGAGGCGATCGCGGCGGCCGACCCCGACCTCATCCTCGCCCCGTACTCCGGCCTCACCGAGAGCGAGTACGAGCTGCTCTCCCAGATCGCCCCGACCGTCGCCTACCCCGACGAGCCGTGGGCGACGCCGTGGCGGGAGACCATCGAGATCGTGGGCGAGGCGCTGGGCCGTGACGAGCAGGCCGCGGACCTCCTCGCCGACATCGACGAGCAGGTCGCCGAGCAGGCGGCCGCACACCCGGAGCTCACCGGGCTGACCGTGGCCGCGGTGTGGCCCGCGCCGGACTCCTTCTCCGTCTACAAGCCGGCCGACGCGCGGGTGGACTTCCTGCTCGACCTCGGCATGGAGAGCGCCCCGAGCGTCGCCGCGCTCGGCGACGGCGAGGGCGAGACCTTCTACTACACGCTCAGCCCGGAGCGGCTCGGCGAGCTGAGCAGCGACGTGCTGGTGGCCTACGCCGACACCGAGGCCGCCATGGAGGAGTTCCTCTCCGGCCCGCAGGGCCAGCTCATGGAGCAGGTCCGCACCGGCGCGGTCGCCCAGGTCGTCGGCCAGCAGCTCATCGCCGCGGTCTCCCCGCCGACGGCCCTGTCCCTGACCTGGGGCCTGGACGAGTACGTGGCCGAGCTCTCCGCGGCGGCACAGGCCGCCGGCGGCGCCTGACCGGCCACGCCGAGGTCCTGACCGGCGCCCCCTCCCCCCTGCGGGAGGGGGCGCTCGTCACGAGGGGAGCGGGACGGCCAGCCGGATGCGGGTGCCGTCGGGCAGCACCGCCCAGCGACCGTCCGGCGTCTCCTCGAACCGCGGGCTGATCGGGTGCATCGGCTGCGGGGGCGAGCCGGCCAGCGCGGCCGCGACGTCGGCGAACCCCGCCAGCTGGCCCAGCGTGTGGGACGTCGGCGGCAGCATCGGCCGCGTGCCGGCCGCCAGCTCGGCCAGCGCGTCGGCCGGGCGCAGCCACGCCGCCTCGTCGGCCTCCCCGGACACGTCCCGCGCCTCCTGGCCCACCGGCAGCGCGGCGGCGAAGAACTTGGTGTCGTAGCGGCGGGGCTCCACCGGCGGGGTGATCCAGTGCGCGAACGGGCGCAGCAGGTCCGACCGGAGCACCAGCCCGCGGTCGGCGAGCAGCTCGGCGAGCGACAGCTCCCGGCTGAGCAGCCCCTGCCGCTGCCGTTCCCAGTCGTCGCCCGACACGTCCGGCACCACGCCGCCGTCGGGCAGCCCGGCCAGCAGGACGCCGGCCTCCTCGAAGGTCTCCCGCACCGCCGCGCAGACCAGCTCGCGCGCCATGCGCTCATCGCATCCGAAGGCGGTGGCCCACTGCGCCGGGGCGGGGCCGGCCCAGCCGGTCTCCGTGTCGCCGTCGCGGGGGTCCACCCCTCCGCCGGGGTAGGCCGTCATGCCGCCGGCGAAGGGCATGCCCCGGGTGCGGCGCAGGAGGTAGACCTCCAGCCCGGGTTCCCCGTCGCGCAGCAGCAGGACGGTCGCCGCCTGCCGGGGGGTCGCGGTCACGGTCGCCCCGCGGGGTCGTGGCCCCGGCGCGGGCGCCGGAGGTCTCCCGACGGGATCACGGGGACACGCTCAGCGTGACGGAGGGATGGCACCTGGCCGCGGTGCGATCCGGGGGATCGCGATGTCATCGCAGCTCGACGGTGAGCTCGACCTCCACGGGGGCGCCCAGCGGCAGCTCGGCCACGCCCACGGCGCTGCGGGCGTGCTGCCCGGCCTCGCCGAAGATCCGGCCCATCAGCTCGCTGGCGCCGTTGACGACGCGCGGCTGCCCGGTGAAGCCCTCGACGCTGGCCACGTACCCGACCACCCGGACGATGCGGGCCACCGAGTCCAGGCCCACCAGGTCGTCGACGGCGGCCAGCGCGTTGAGCGCGCAGACCTTGGCGTCGGCCGCGGCCGCCTCGACGTCGACCGACCCGCCGACCTTGCCGGTGCGGCGCAGCCCGCCGTCGACGAACGGCAGCTGGCCGGAGGTGAACACCAGCGACCCGGCCCGGACGGCCGGGACGTAGGCGGCGACGGGTGCGGCCACCGGCGGCAGCCGGATGCCCAGCTCGGCGAGCCGGGCGTGCCAGCCCTGCGCGGGCGCGGTCACACCGGCCGCTTGAGGTAGGCGACCAGCTGCTCCGCCCCACCGGGGCCGGGGAGCACGGTCACCAGCTCCCAGCCGTCGACGCCCCAGGAGTCGAGGATCGCCTTGGTGTTGTGGACGAGCAGCGGGATCGTCGCGTACTCCCACTTCTGGCGGGCGGTTTCGCTCATGGCCCCGACGCTAGCGCAGCCCCTCCGGCGAGGGGCTGGACCGGCCCTCCTCGCAGGGTCCCGCCGTGGGCTTGCGAACGGCGGGGGGCAGGAGGGTCCTTCTAGGCTGGGGCGGTGCCCCCCGAACTGACGCCCGCGCGCCTGCACGTGGTCACCGGCAAGGGGGGCACGGGCAAGACCACCGTCGCCGCCGCCCTCGCCCTGGCGCTCGCCGCCGACGGGCGGTCGGTGCTGCTCGTGGAGACCGAGGGGCGGCAGGGCATCGCCCAGCTGTTCGACACCCCGCCGCTGCCCTACGAGGAGCGCCGGGTCGCCGTCGCGCGCGGCGGGGGCGAGGTGAAGGCGCTGGCGATCGACGTCGAGGAGGCGCTCCTCGACTACCTCGACATGTTCTACAACCTGCGGCGGGCGGGCCGGGCGCTGCGCAAGATGGGCGCCGTCGACTTCGCCACCGCCATCGCCCCGGGGCTCCGCGACGTGCTGATCACCGGGAAGATCAAGGAGGCGGTCACCCGCCGGCAGGACGGTCGGCAGGTCTACGACGCCGTCGTCGTCGACGCGCCGCCCACCGGGCGGATCACCCGCTTCCTCGGCGTCACCGGGGAGATGTCGCAGCTGGCCCGGTCCGGCCCGATCAAGACGCAGAGCGACGGCGTCATGGCCGTGCTGCGCTCCCCGCAGACGGCGGTGCACCTGGTCACGCTCCTGGAGGACATGCCCGTGCAGGAGACCGCCGACGCCATCGCCGAGCTGCAGGCCGCCGGGCTGCCGCTCGGCTCGGTGGTCGTGAACATGGCCGCCGAGCCGGTGCTGCCGCCCGACGCCCTGGACCGCGCGGTCGCCGGCGAGCTGACCGGCGCCGACCTCGCCCCCGCGCTGGGCGCCGTCCACCTGCCCGGCGCCGAGCAGCTGGCCGACGCGCTGGTGGCCGAGGTGGTGGAGCACGCCCGCCGCTGGGCCGCGCAGGACGCGCTGCGCGCCCGGGTCGAGGAGCTGGGCCGCCCGACCGTCGAGATCCCGCTGCTGCCGGGACCGATGGACCTCGGCTGCCTGTTCGAGCTCGCCGGGCGGCTCGAGGAGCACCTGCCCGCGGCGGTGGCCCGCTGATGGCCGCGGACACCGCCACCACCCGCACCACCGCCGGCGCCCGCACGCCCCGCCAGGCGCCGGCCATGGAGCTCGCGGAGCTGATCGCCGACCGGCAGACCCGCATCGTCGTCTGCTGCGGCGCCGGCGGCGTGGGCAAGACGACGACGTCGGCCGCCCTCGGGCTCGCCGCCGCGGAGGCCGGGCGCACCGTCGTCGTCCTGACGATCGACCCCGCCCGCCGGCTGGCCCAGTCCCTCGGGCTCACCGAGCTGGACAACGAGCCGCGGAAGGTCGACGTCCCCGGGGCACCGGGCGAGCTGCACGCGATGATGCTGGACATGAAGCGGACGTTCGACGAGATCGTCACCGCTCACTCCACGCCCGAGCGGGCGCAGCAGATCCTCGACAACCCCTTCTACCAGGCGCTCTCCTCCTCCTTCGCCGGCACGCAGGAGTACATGGCGATGGAAAAGCTCGGGCAGCTGCGCGCCAGCGACCAGTGGGACCTGATCATCGTGGACACCCCGCCGTCCCGGTCGGCGCTGGACTTCCTGGACGCCCCCAACCGGATGGGCCGCTTCCTCGACGGCACGATGATCCGGCTGCTCATGGCGCCCAGCCGGGCCGGGTTCAAGTTCGCCAGCGCCGGCTTTCTCCTGTTCAGCCGGATCGTCTCGAAGATCCTCGGCGGGCAGCTGCTGCGCGACATCTCCGCGTTCGTCTCGGCCCTCGACACCATGTTCGGCGGGTTCCGCGAGCGGGCGACGGCGACGTTCGAGCTGCTGCGCCGACCGGGCACGTGGTTCGTCGTCGTCGCCGCGCCCGAGCCCGACGCGCTGCGCGAGGCCTCCTACTTCGTCGACCGGCTCTCCGCCGAGGGGATGCCGCTGGCCGGGCTGGTCGTCAACCGCACCCACCCCCCGGCCACCACCGCCCTGTCCGCCACCCGCGCGGAGGGGGCCGCGGAGGAGGTGGCCGAGAGCGGGGACGACGGCGCCGCGCTCGCGGCCGCGGCCCTGCGGGTGCACGCGGAGCGGATGCAGCTGGCCACCCGCGAGCAGCACCTGGCCGACCGCTTCACCAGCGCGCACCCCGACGTCGCCCTGCGGACGGTGCCGGCCGCCGCCGGGGACGTGCACGACCTCGAGGGGCTGCGGGCGATGGCCGCCGCCCTGACCGGGCCGGACCACGACACGCCGACCGGCACGCCGCGGACGCGCGTCCTCCCCGCGCGCCGCGGCTGACCAGCGCTCTCACCCGTCCGGGCGACGTACCCTGACCGCGATGTCGGAGAACGCGCGCGCCACCACCCGTCTGCTCGCCAAGCTCGCCGCGACGATCGTCGTCGCGGGCGCGCTGCTGGCCGGCCTCATGCTGCCCTGGGTCGGTGGGCCGGGGCTCGCGGCACGCAACTCCGTGTCGCTGCTCGACGCCCTGCCGGTCGAGCTCACCGACAAGACGCCGGCCGGCGTCACCCGTGTGCTGGCCTCGGACGGTTCGCTGATCACGAACTTCTACGAGCACAACCGCACCCCGGTGACCTCCGACCAGATCGCCGACGTCATGAAGCAGGCCCTCGTCGACATCGAGGACTCCCGCTTCTACGACCACAACGGCCTCGACGTGCAGGGCACCATGCGCGCGCTGGTGCGCAACGTGGCCGCCGGCTCGGTGCAGGAGGGTGGCTCGACGCTCACCCAGCAGCTGGTGAAGCAGACCCTGCTGCAGACGGCCGCGACGCCCGAGGAGCGGGAGGCCGCCGACGCCGAGACCGTCGGCCGCAAGCTGCGGGAGGCGCGGCTGGCGCTCGCCCTGGAGGACACCTACTCCAAGGACGAGATCCTCACCCGCTACCTGAACATCGTGTACTTCGGGCAGGGCGCCTACGGCATCCAGGCCGCGGCCCAGCGGTACTTCAGCGTGAACGCCGCCGACCTCACCCTGCCGCAGGCCGCGATGCTGGCCGGGCTGGTGCAGAGCCCGTTCTACGACGAGCCGATCAACAACCCGGAGAACGCCCAGATCCGGCGCAACCAGGTGCTCCAGCGCATGCACGACCTGGGCCACATCACCGAGCAGCAGCTCGCCGAGATCACCCCGACGCCGGTGGAGGTCACCCCCGGGCAGGCCCCGCCCAACGGCTGCATCGACGCCTCGATCGGCGGGTTCTTCTGCGACTTCACCCGGCAGTACCTGATCCAGGAGCTGGGCCTGACCAAGGCGCAGCTGGACAAGGGCGGCCTCACGATCACCACGACGCTGCGCCCGGACATGCAGCGCGCCGGCGACCAGGCCGTCCTCGACACCGTCGCCATGGGCGCGGGGACCGTGGCGGTCTACGACGCCGTCCAGCCCGGCACCGGGCAGGTGCTCGCGATGAGCGTCAACCGGCGCTTCGGCTGCGACGACCCCGAGTGCGAGTCGGTGAACTTCGCGACCATCCCCACCAAGGGATCGGGGTCGACGTTCAAGACCTTCGTCGCCGCCGCGGCGCTGGAGCAGGGCCTGCCCGCCAGCCACACGATCACCACGAACGAGCCGTACCGGTCGCGGGTCTACGAGAGCTACGACCCCGAGACCCAGCGCATCGAGCCCTACGAGGTCGGCAACGTGGGCAGCAGCTACCCGCGCACGCTGACCATGACGCAGGCGCTGTACATGTCCTCCAACACCTACTTCCTGGCCCTGGAGGACGCGCTGGGCCGCATCGAGCCGGCCGTGCGCATGGCCGAGCGGCTGGGCATGACCTTCGACTACTCGGTCACCCAGACGCCGGCGCAGCAGATCATCGACGAGAACCGCCCGTCCTTCGCCTTCGGCACCGACGGCGTGAGCCCGCTCGACCTGGCCAACGCCTACGCGACCATCGCCGCCCGCGGGGTCAGGTGCACGCCCACCCCGGTGCTGTCGATCACCACCCCGAACGGCGAGCCGCTGCTGGCCGAGGACGGCCAGCCGGTGGTCCGGGAGAACGACTGCGAGCAGGTCATCGAGCCCGGCATCGCGGACACCCTCAACCAGATGATGATCAAGGACACCGCGCCGGGGAACCCGCTGCAGACCGGTGCCCGCGCCTACATCCCCGGGCACCAGATCGCCGGCAAGACCGGCACGGTGAACGAGCGCGACTCGGTGGCCTTCGTCGGCTCGACCCCGCAGTACACCGCCAGCGTCATGCTGTTCCGCCCGCGGGACACGAACGACGTGGGCAGCTACGGCGGTGGGCTGCCGGCCGGGATCTGGCGCCAGGCGATGGCACCCGTCCTCACCGCCCAGGAGCCGGTCGCCTTCCCGCCCGCCGACCCGCGCTACGCCGGTCGCGGCGTCGACGCCGCGCCGCAGGGCCCGACCCGGCCCGCCGACAACGCGTCCAGCCGCTCGGCGAACCGCCCGGGCCCCACGACCCGGAGCACCACGCCGCCGCCGGAGCCCGAGCCGCCGGCACAGCCGGAGGCGCCGTCGGAGGAACCCACGACCGAGGAGCCGGCGACCGAACCCGGGACGGAGCCCCAGGTGCCGCCGCCGTCCGAGGCCCCGACGACGGACGCCGAGGGCGCCCCGGCGAACTGAGCCCATGACGACGAGGGGCCGGACCACCAGGTCCGGCCCCTCGTGTGCTCTCCGGTGTCAGCCGAGCTGGCGGCGCACCTCGGCGGCGACCCGGGAGCCCTCCGCCCGGCCGGCCACGACGCCGTTCGCGGCCCCCATGACCTTGCCCATGTCCTTCATGCCGGAGGCGCCGGTGCGGGTGATGACGTCGGCGACGATCGCGGTCAGGTCGGCGTCGTCGAGCTGGGCGGGCAGGTAGCCGGCCAGGACCTCGCCCTCCGCCTGCTCCCGGGCGGCCTGCTCGGCGCGGCCGGCCGAGCCGAACGCCTCGGCGGCCTCGCGCCGCTTCTTCGCCTCCCGGCGGACGACGGCCTGCACCTCGTCGTCGGTGAGCTCGCGCGACTCCTTGCCCGACACCTCCTCGGCGCTGACGGCGGCGAGCACCATGCGCAGCGTGGCGGTGCGCAGCTCGTCGCGGGCCTTCATTGCGGTGGTCAGGTCGGTGCGCAGCTGTTCCTTGAGGTCGGACACGGAGCAAGCCTTGCACGACGCCGCACCCGGGGGCGCCCGTAGGCTTTCGCGGGTGCGCTGGTACACCGCCCTCCCCTCCGCCGCCGTCGCCTCCGGCACGGCCGTCACCGCCTACGCGAGCCTCTACGAACGCACCCGCTGGACGCTGCGCCGCTTCGAGGTCCCGGTGCTGGCCCCGGGTTCGGCGCCGCTGCGCGTCCTGCAGCTGTCCGACCTGCACATGACGGCGGGACAGCGCGGCAAGCAGGAGTGGGTCGCGGGCCTGGCGGAGCTCGAGCCCGACCTGGTGGTCAACACCGGTGACAACCTGGCCGGCTTCGACGCCGTACCGCCCACGCTCCGCGCGCTGGACCCGCTCCTCGACCTCCCCGGGGCCTTCGTGCTGGCCAGCAACGACTACTACGCCCCGCGGCCGAAGAACCCGCTCAAGTACTTCAAGCGGGACCACAAGCGGGTGCACGGCGACGAGCTGCCGTGGCGGGACCTGCGCGACGGCATGCGCGACCGCGGCTGGCTGGACCTCACCAACGACCGCGGCGAGCTGACCGTGGGCGGCCGCCGCATCGCGTTCGCCGGCGTGGACGACTCGCACCTGAAGCTGGACCGGTACGACCTCGTCGCCGGCCCGGCCGACCCGGGTGCCGACGTGCGCATCGGGCTGGCGCACTCCCCCGAGCCGCGGGTGCTCGACCGGTTCGCCGCCGACGGCTACGACCTGCTGCTCTGCGGGCACACGCACGGCGGCCAGCTGCGGGTGCCCTTCTACGGCGCGCTGGTGACCAACTGCGGCATCGACCGGGCCCGGGTGCGCTGGCTGCACCGCTGGGCGGAGCCGACGCCGGCGCGCCCGGCGGGCACCTGGCTGCACGTCTCGGCCGGTCTGGGCACCAGCCCCTACGCCCCGGTGCGGTTCGCCTGCCCGCCCGAGGCGACGCTGCTGACCCTCACGGCGCGACCCTCCTGACCCGCCGCCGGGGCCCGCGCGGGCGGGCGTTAGACTCGTCGACGCACCTCGGGGTGTGGCGCAGCTTGGTAGCGCGCGTCGTTCGGGACGACGAGGCCGCAGGTTCAAATCCTGTCACCCCGACCCTCAGCTCAGGAGCCGCCGCGAGGCGGCCCCTGAGTCGTTCCCGGGCCGCTGCGAGGATGGACGCGTGACCGCCGAGCAGACCGCATCCCCCGCCCTCCCC
>NZ_SSXB01000109.1:0-9727 GCF_021698995.1 Blastococcus sp. KM273129
GCCCACCCCGGCCCCGGCCGCCCCGAAGAGGTCGCCGAGGTCGAAGGGCTGGCCGCCGGAACCCGGGAAACCGCCGGGGAACCCGGCCCGGGCACCGGCGCCCCCGGCACCGAACAACCGCCGCGCGTCGTCGTACTCGCCGCGCCGCTTGGGGTCGGAGAGCACGTCGTAGGCCTCGGAGACCTCCTTGAACCGCGCCTCGGCCTCGGTGTTGCCCGGGTTCTTGTCGGGGTGCAGCTCCGTGGCCAGCTTGCGGTAGGCCTTCTTGATCGCGGCCGCGTCGGCGTCCTGGGGGACGCCGAGTGCGCCGTAGTAGTCCTTCTCGATGAAGTCACGGGTGCTCATCGGACGCCCCCTCTCCCGCTCAGTCGGACGCCGGGGCGCCGGTCTCGTCGGACGCCGGCGCGGCCGCCGGGGCCGGGTTCTCCGGGTCGGTGACCGCGACCATGGCCGTGCGCAGCACCCGCTCGCCGCGGCGGAAGCCCTGCCGCAGCACGGTGGTGGCCGTCGGCACGGTGACCTCGGCCGAGGTGTCGTGCATGACCGCCTCGTGCAGCCCCGGGTCGAACTCGTCACCGGCCTTGCCGAAGGCCTCGACCCCGAGCCCGTCGAGCACGCCCAGGATGCGGTCGGCGACCACCTTGAAGGCACCGTTGAGGTCACCGTGGTCGCGCGCCCGCTCGATGTCGTCGACGATCGGGAACAGCTGCGCGGCGAAGCGCTCGGCGGCCTGGTCGACGACCAGCGAGCGGTCCCGGTCGACCCGGCGCCGGTAGTTGGCGTACTCGGCGGTGACCCGCTGCAGGTCCTCGGTGCGCTCGGCCAGCTGCTGGGCCAGGTCGCCGTCGGCACCGGGCTGCGGTGCGGCGGCGTCCTGCGGCGCAGCCGCCTGCTGCGGCGCCGCGTCCTCCCGCGACGTCGTCGTGCCGTGCTCGGTGCCGGCGGCCGGCGTGTCGTGCTCGCTCATCTGCTCCCCTGGGAGGTCGGTACCGGGCCGGGCGCCGGCCGGCTGCTCGCCGGCCGGCGCCCGCACTGCGCCGGTGGTGGGGTCGATCCGCCGCCTGTCACGGATCACGACCCGCGGCTGCTCGTCCCCCTGGCTCATCGGCGGTCGGTGTCCTCGTCGACGATCTCGGCGTCGACGACGTCGTCGTCGGCCGAGGCCTGGCTGCCCGTCGCACCGGCGCCGGCGCCCGGGCCGGCCTCCGCACCGGGCGCCCCACCGGCCGCCTCGGCCTGCTGGGCGTAGAGCGCCCCGCCGACCTCCTGCGACACCCGGGCCACCTTCTCCTGGGCGGACTTGATGGCCGCGACGTCCGAGCCGCCCAGCGCGCTGCGCAGCTCGCTCAGCGCCTCGCCGAGCTCGTCCTTCTTCTCGGCCGGGATCTTGTCACCGTTCTCGGCCAGGAACTTCTCGGTCTGGTACTGCAGCGACTCGGCCAGGTTGCGGGTCTCGGCCTCCTCGCGGCGTCGCTTGTCCTCCTCGGCGTGCGCCTCGGCGTCCTTCATCATCCGCTCGATGTCCTCCTTCGGGAGGGCCGAGCCGCCGGTGATGGTCATCGACTGCTCCTTGCCCGTGCCGAGGTCCTTGGCGTGGACGTGGACGATGCCGTTGGCGTCGATGTCGAAGGCGACCTCGATCTGCGGGACGCCGCGCGGCGCCGGGGGCAGACCGGTCAGCTCGAACATGCCGAGCTTCTTGTTGTACATCGCCATCTCGCGCTCGCCCTGGAAGACCTGGATCTGCACGGACGGCTGGTTGTCGTCGGCCGTCGTGAAGATCTCCGAGCGCTTCGTCGGGATCGTGGTGTTGCGCTCGATGAGCTTGGTCATGATCCCGCCCTTGGTCTCGATGCCCAGGGACAGCGGGGTGACGTCGAGGAGCAGGACGTCCTTGACCTCGCCGCGGAGGACACCGGCCTGCAGCGCGGCACCGATGGCCACGACCTCGTCGGGGTTGACGCCCTTGTTGGGCTCCTTGCCCCCGGTCAGCTCACGGACCAGGTCGCTCACGGCCGGCATGCGGGTCGAGCCGCCGACGAGGACGACGTGGTCGATCTGGCCGACGGAGATGCCGGCGTCGCGGATCGCCTGGTTGAACGGCGCGCGGGCGCGGTCGAGCAGGTCCTGGGTCAGCCGCTGGAACTCGGCCCGGGTCATCGTGATGTCGAGGTGCAGCGGGCCCTCGGCGCCGGCGGTGATGTAGGGCAGGTTGACGTTGGTCGACTGCGCGCCGGACAGCTCGATCTTCGCCTTCTCGGCGGCCTCGCGGAGGCGCTGCATCGCCAGCTTGTCCTTGGACAGGTCGATGCCGTTGGAGGCGTTGAACGTCTGCACCAGGTGCTTGACGACGCGCTCGTCCCAGTCGTCACCACCGAGGTGGTTGTCACCGGCGGTGGCCTTCACCTCGATGACGCCGTCCCCGATCTCGAGCAGGGAGACGTCGAAGGTGCCACCACCGAGGTCGAAGACGAGGATCGTCTGCTCGGTCTCGCCCTTGTCCAGCCCGTAGGCCAGGGCGGCCGCCGTGGGCTCGTTGACGATGCGCAGGACGTTGAGGCCGGCGATCTCACCGGCCTCCTTGGTGGCCTGGCGCTGGGCGTCCTCGAAGTAGGCGGGGACGGTGATGACGGCGTCGGTGACCGGCTCGCCCAGATAGGTCTCGGCGTCCCGCTTCAGCTTCTGCAGGATGCGGGCGCTGATCTCCTGCGGGGTGTAGGTCTTGCCGTCGATCTCCCCGGTCTTCCAGTCGGTGCCCATGTGGCGCTTCACCGAGCGGATGGTGCGGTCGACGTTGGTGACCGCCTGGTTCTTCGCCGACTGGCCGACGAGCACCTCGCCGTTCTTGGCGAAGGCGACGACGGAGGGGGTGGTGCGCGAGCCCTCGGAGTTCGCGATGACCGTCGGCTCGCCGCCCTCGAGGACGGTGACGACGGAGTTGGTCGTGCCGAGGTCGATGCCGACCGCTCGAGCCATGGAGATGGCCTCTCTTCCGTGTGCTGGGGTGGTACTGGTCCGTGCGGGGGAGTCGGTGTCCGCCATTGCGCGGGGTCCACTCAACTTTCCTGCCCACCCTAACGGCATGCAGCGCGACCGTGTTCCCGGGCCCGCACCCCTTTCGCGTCCGGACCCACCCCGGCCCCGCCCGGCGCCGCTCCGGCGCGGGCAGAGGGCGGCCCGACCGTGTTCTGCGTCACCCCGGAGCGGGATTGGGCGGGGCGCCCGGTGGCCGGACACCGATCCGGGGCACCGCGCCCGTGGTTACCGGCGAGTAGCCTCACAGGGCGCCAGCTATCGTGCGCAGGAGTGCCGGCTGCGCCTGCCTGCACTGCGCGCCGAGCGCCGGCCGACCGGCCGGCGGGCCGGTGCGCGCACCGCACACAGCCCCGTCGCCCGCGCGGTCGGCGGGAGTCGACCGACGCCACCTGGCGTACGGGAGGGGAAAACATGACGGGCCCGCTGCAGATCGTCCTGGGGACGATCAGCGTCCTGTTCCTGATCGTCGCGTCCGTCATGGCCTACCGGGCCGTCCGGGCGATGGTGCGGATCATCCGCACCGGGCAGCCCGACGGCACCCGCTTCGGCCCGGTCAAGACCCGGCTGAAGACGATGCTCGTCGAGTCGCTGGGCCACACCCGGATGCTCAAGTGGTCGAGCATCGGCGTCGCCCACTGGTTCGTGTTCCTCGGGTTCTACGGCCTGTTCCTGACGCTCGTCGAGGCGTTCGGCGAGGTGTGGGACCCGGCGTTCCACCTGCCGCTGATCGGCACCTGGGCGATCTGGAACCTCTTCGTCGACATCATCGGCACCGGGACGATCCTCGGGATCGTCTACCTGATCATCCGGCGCCAGCGGGACCACCCGCGCCGGCAGGGCCGCAAGAGCCGGTTCGCCGGCTCGAACGAGGGCCGCGGCTACTTCGTCGAGGCCGTCGTCCTGGTCGTCGGCATCAGCATCCTGAGCATCCGCGCCGCCAAGATCGCCTCCGGCCTCGACGACGCCCCGACCTGGTCGCACCCGGTCGCGAGCCTGCTGTCCAACGTCTTCCCGGACAACCCGGACGTCGTCACGATCGTCGCGTTCATCAAGATCGTGGTGTCGCTGACCTGGCTGGTCGTCATCAGCCGCATCCTGAACATGGGTGTGGCCTGGCACCGGTTCAGCGCCTTCTTCAACATCTACTTCAAGCGCGAGGCCGACGGCGCCCCGGCGCTCGGCCCGCTGCCGGCGATGACCTCCGGCGGCAAGCCGATCGACTTCGAGGACCCGGGCGAGGACGACGTCTTCGGTCGCGGCAAGATCGAGGACTTCACCTGGAAGGGGATGCTGGACTTCACCACCTGCACGGAGTGCGGTCGGTGCCAGAGCCAGTGCCCGGCGTGGAACACGGGCAAGCCGCTCAGCCCGAAGATGGTGATCATGGACCTCCGCGACCACCTGTACGCGAAGGCCCCCTACCTCCTCGGTGAGAAGACGGCGAGCGAGACGGCGCCGGACTACGACGTGCTCAAGCCCAGCGACGAGCAGGTGTGGGCGTCGGGCTACGCCCGCATCGAGGGCACCAACGACGCCCAGGCCCACCGCCCGCTGGTCGGCACCCTCGAGGAGGGCGGGGTCATCGACCCCGACGTCCTGTGGAGCTGCACCAACTGCGGCGCCTGCGTCGAGCAGTGCCCGGTGGACATCGAGCACATCGACCACATCGAGGACATGCGCCGCTACCAGGTGCTGATCGAGTCCAACTTCCCGTCCGAGGCCGGCGTCATGATGACCAACCTCGAGAAGCGGGGGAACCCGTGGGGCATGGGCGGCAACGTCCGCGAGGACTGGATCAAGGAGCTCGACTTCGAGGTCCGCGTCGCCGACGGCCCGCTCCCCCACGACGTCGAGTACCTGTTCTGGGTCGGCTGCGCCGGCGCCGTCGACGACCGCGCCAAGAAGGTCACCAAGGCCGTCGCCGAGCTGCTGCACACCGCGGGCGTCGAGTTCGCCGTCCTCGGCAACGGCGAGACCTGCTCGGGCGACCCGGCCCGCCGCATGGGCAACGAGTTCCTGTTCCAGCAGCTGGCCATGGAGAACGTCGAGACCCTCAACGGCGTCTTCGAGGGCCGCGTCCCGGGCACCCGCAAGATCGTCGCGACCTGCCCGCACTGCTTCAACTCGCTGGGCCGGGAGTACCCGCAGGTCGGCGGCGAGTACGAGGTCGTGCACCACACCCAGCTGCTCGGCCAGCTCGTGGAGGAGGGCCGGCTCACCCCGGTCACCCCGGTCGACCGCAAGGTCACCTACCACGACCCGTGCTTCCTGGGCCGGCACAACAAGGTCTACACGCCCCCGCGGGAGATCCTCGACTCCGTCCAGGGCCTGTCCACGCAGGAGATGCACCGGTGCAAGGACCGCGGCTTCTGCTGCGGCGCCGGCGGTGCCCGCATGTGGATGGAGGAGAAGATCGGCAAGCGGATCAACATGGAGCGCACCGAGGAGGCGCTCGAGCTCGATCCCGACGTCATCTCCACCGCGTGCCCGTTCTGCATCACGATGCTCAGCGACGCGCTGACCAGCAAGAAGCAGAACGGCGAGGCCGGCGAGCACGTCGAGGTGCTCGACGTCAGCCAGATCCTGCTGCGCTCGATGAAGCCGGTCGCCGTCGGCGCGCAGGGTGCCGAGCAGGGTGCCGACGTCGGCACGAAGGCCGACGACGTCGCCGGCCTGGGCTCGGCCGCCACGGAGCACGATCCGCAGTAGCAGCACGACGACGGCGGCGCGCATCCCCCTCGGGGTGCGCGCCGTCGCCGTTCCCGGGGCGGTGCGCGGTGGTTGCAGCGTGCACCGACCCGGCGATCGTGTGGGGTGCGTCATGGAGGACGCTGTCCGGGTGACCCGCACCGCCCCCGCCCGTAGCAGCACCGGCACCGGTCGTCGCCGGGGGCTCGGCCTCATGGCCGTCGCCATCGTGCTCACCGCGCTCAACCTCCGGACGGCGGTGACCAGCGTCGGCCCCGTGCTGCAGGAGATCGAGCGGGGGCTGGGCATCTCCAGCGGCCTGGCCGGGGTGATCACCACCATGCCGGTGGTCTGCTTCGCGCTCATCGGCTTCACCGGCCCGGCGCTGTCGGCCCGCTACCGCGACGCGCACGTGCTCGCCGGAGCCCTCGTCGCGATGACCGCCGGGCTCGCGTTGCGCAGCCTGGCCGGGGGCTTCCCCGTCTTCCTCGGGGGCACGGCGCTGGCCATGGCCGGCGGGGCCCTCGGCAACGTCATGCTCCCCGGTCTGGTGAAGCGCCACTTCCCGCGGCGGACCGGCCCCCTCGTCGGCGCGTACAGCACGGCGATGGGCCTGGGCGCGGCCCTCGCCGCGGTGGCCTCCCAGCCGATCGCCGACGCGGCGGGCACCGACGGCGGCGGCTGGCGCTGGGCGCTCGTCGTCTGGGCCCTGCCGGCGCTCGTCGCGGCCGGGGTGTGGCTGGCCGTCCCGGCCGCGCCCGACGTCTCCCGCGCGAGCCACTCGGCCGTCCCGATGCGGGCGTTGGTGCACAGCCCGACGGCGCTGGCGGTCACCGCGTTCTTCGGCGTCCAGGCGCTGCAGGCCTACGTCGTCATCGGCTGGTCGGCGCAGTACCTGCGCGACTCGGGCCTGAGCGCCGCGACGGCGGGGCTGATGCTGGGCCTGAACGCCGTCGTCGGCCTGCCGCTGAGCGCCGTGATCCCGTCGCTCGCCGTCCGCCCGCGGCTGCAGCGCCCGCTGCTGGCGGTCTTCACCGCCAGCTACGTGACCGGTTGGGTCGGCCTGTGGACGGCGCCGGCCACCGCGCCGTGGCTCTGGATGGTGCTGATCGCCGTCGGCATGGGGACCTTCCCCATGGTGCTGACCCTCATCGGCCTGCGCGCCCGGACGCCGGAGACCGTCGCCGCCCTCTCGACGGTCAGCCAGAGCTGGGGCTACGTCGTCGCGGGGGCCGGCCCCCTGCTCGTGGGCGTGCTGCGCGGGGCGACCGGCAGCTACGACGGCATGTTCGTCGTCGTGCTCACCGGCGTCGCGGTGCTCGCCGTCGCCGGGTGGGTCGCCACGCGCCAGGTGTTCGTCGACGACGAGGTGGAGCGGGCGGTGCCCGGCTGGTCACCGGCGGGACGCCGCCCCGACGTGCTGGAGAGCGCCGGGGTCGAGATCCCGGCCGCCGCCCGGGCCCACGACGCCGACCAGGGGGCTAGGGACGGCGGGTCTCCGCGCGGGTGAAGTTGCGGAACGAGCGCGACGGGGTGGGCCCGCGCTGGTCCTGGTACCGGGAGCCGTAGACCGCCGACCCGTAGGGGTGCTCGGCCGCGCTGGTCAGCCGGAACAGGCACAGCTGACCGATCTTCATGCCCGGCCACAGGGTGATCGGCAGGTTCGCCACGTTGGACAGCTCCAGCGTGATGTGCCCGGAGAAGCCCGGGTCCACGAAGCCCGCCGTCGAGTGGGTGAGCAGCCCGAGACGACCCAGGCTCGACTTCCCCTCGAGCCTGGCCGCCAGGTCGTCGGGGATGCGCACGACCTCCAGCGTCGACCCCAGGACGAACTCACCCGGGTGCAGCACGAACGGCTCGTCACCCTCGGGCTCGACGAGGGTGGTGAGGTCGTCCTGCTGCTCCGCCGGGTCGATGTGGGTGTAGCGGGCGTTGTTGAAGACGCGGAAGTAGCGGTCCAGCCGGACGTCGATGCTGGACGGCTGCACCAGCCCCGGGTCGTAGGGCTCGATGCCGAGGCGTCCCCCGGCGATCGCGGCCGTGATGTCGCGGTCGCTCAGCAGCATGGCGCGGAGTCTAGGGAACCGGGTTCCCCCTCCGTCCGGGTGAAGGACACCGCCGGGGCCCTCAAGCACCACCCGCCCGGCGCCGTAGCGGCACGGGAGCGCCCCACTGCGACCGGCGGGGGCCACGGGGTGGCCGGGGGTCGGCAGGGATGACGAGCAAGCGGGTGCTGGGAGCGGTGCTCTCCGGCGCCGTCGTGGCCGGTTACGCCGGGGCCGCGGTCTGGACGGCGTGGGCCACGCCGGCCGTCGAGGTCGCCACGGGGTTCGGCGAGGGCGACGGGCTGACCCGCTACGTGCTCACCGCAGGCGCCTCCTCCGGCGACCTGCTGGCGGCGCTGGCCGCGGTGCCCGGCGTCGAGAGCGCGCAGTGGGTGGACGACGGGCTGGCCCTCGTCGCCGCCGACGGCCTGGGCCCCGAGCGGCTGCGGGCGGTGCCGGGGGTCGCCGACGTGGCCCTGTCGACGTCCGTGCCGGTCCTCGGCTCGGTCACCGACCCGCTGTTCCCGCAGTACGGCTGGAACCTGGAGAACACCGGCAGCAACGCCTACGGCCAGCCCGCCGTGGCCGACGCCGACGTGGACGCCACGACCGGCTGGGACACCGGCACGGGCGTGGGCCGCGTCGTCGCCGTCATCGACTCGGGCTTCGACTCCGACCACCCGGAGCTGGCCGGTTCGCTGTGGACCAACCCGGCCGAGCGCTGCGGCACCGCGGACACCGACGGCAACGGCCTGCCCGGCGACTGCCACGGCTGGAACTTCTACGCGGACGATGCCGACATCGACAACGGCAGCCTGGGCAGCCACGGCACCAGCGTCTCCGGCGTCGTGGGGGCGCGGGCCGGCAACGGGTACGGGTCCGCGGGCGTGGCGCCCGGCGTGTCGATCATGCCGCTGGTCGCCGGCGGCGGGAGCACCGTCGACATCTACCTCTGCGCCAAGGCCATCCGGTACGCCGTCGACCACGGCGCCGACGTCATCAACGCCTCGTGGGGCGGCCAGCTCAGCGGCCCGCCGCTGGAGGCGCTGCGCTCGGCCGTCGCGTACGCCGAGGCGCACGGCGTCCTCGTGGTCGCCGCCGCCGGCAACGACGGCGGGAACCGGGACACCAACCCCGTCTACCCGGCCGGCCTGACCGAACCCAACGTCGTGACCGTCGGCAGCTCCACGGCCGCCGACACCGTCGCCGCCCACTCCGGCTGGGGCGCCACGTCGGTGGACCTCTTCGCCCCGGGCACCCGGGTCGCCGCCCCGTGGAACGACGGCGGGATGCGCCTGGTCGACGGGACGTCGTTCGCCGCGCCGCACGTGGCCGCCGCGGTGGCGCTCTACCGGGCCGTCTCGCCAGCGGCCACGGCCGCCGAACTCAAGCAGGCGCTGCTCGCCGACACCGACCGGGTCGCGGCCTTCGCCGGCCGGTCGGTCACCGGTGGCCGCCTGTCGCTGACCCGCATCGGCGACCACGTCGGCGAGACGGTGCGCTACGCCTTCACGTCGATGACCGCCCGCCCCGGGACCGTCACCCCCGCGATCGGCATCAGCGCCCCGGCCGGCAGCGGTCGCTACACCGTCGACATCGGCCTGGGCATGGAGGACGGCGGCGAGATCTGGGCGCTGGCGAAGAAGCCGGTGACCCTCGACGGCGCCACCGTGGCCACCGACGACGCCGGCGACGCCCGCTTCGACCTGGGCTCCTTCCCCCACTTCGACGGCATCGGGCTGGCGCCGTCGATGGAGCTCGGCGCCGGCCGCTACGTGCTGACCACCCAGCTGTACCGCGACGGGGAGCCGCTGGGCCGCATGCACGCCGCGCCGCTGCTGGTGTCCCCGGCCGGCGACGCCACCCCGGGCGCCCCTGCACCGGCCCCGGACGGCACGACCACCCCGCCCGGCACGACGCCCCCCGGCGACCCCGCGCCCGGCGGCACAGCGCCGGGC
>NZ_SSXB01000110.1:0-9678 GCF_021698995.1 Blastococcus sp. KM273129
GCGCCAGCATCCCGGCGCAGATGGCCAGGACGACGACGACCGTCCGCGCGGCCGCACGCCGATGCAGGGGAGGTGACCTTCCCGTCCTGCCTCCGAACGCGTGAACCCCGTGCGGCCGCGCGGACGGCCGTCGTCGTCCTGGCCATCTGCGCCGGGATGCTGGCGCTGGTCGGGCTCCTGGGGCCGGCGGGGGAGGGGGGCGCCGGCCCGGCGGTCATCTGGGCCTGCGTGGCCGGGCTGGTCGCGGTGGCCGCGCTGTTCCACGTGGTCCCGGCCGAGCGCCTGGACCGAGCGGGCGCCTTCCTCCTGCTCGCCGTCGTCGGGGTGACGGTGCTGTGCGTGCTGGCCGTGTACGGCGGCGGGACGTCGACCCGCTCGCAGGCCTTCCTGGCGTTCGTGGTGCTCTACGCCGGCTTCCACCTCCGCGTGGTCGGCGCGGTGCTCGCGACCGTCGTCGCCGTGGTCGCCGACGCGGTGATGATCTTCGACATCGCCCCGGCGAACGGGGCCGTCACGGACTTCGTCTTCTCCGGCGCCATGCTCGGCGTGGTGGGCGGCCTGCTGATCCGCGCGACGGGCAACCAGGAGCGGCTGGTCGCGGCGCTGCGGCAGCAGGCCGACGTCGACGCCCTCACCGGGCTGGTGACGCGGCGGGTGTTCGACCAGGCGCTCGAGGAGCGCCGGGCCGCGTCCGCGGCCGGGGCCGGGACCGCGCTGCTGCTCCTGGACATCGATCGGTTCAAGATGATCAACGACGTGCACGGCCACCTGGCCGGGGACGACGCGCTGGTGCACCTCTCCGCGGTGATCAAGCGGCAGATCCGCGCCGTCGACGCGCTCGCCAGCCGGCTGGGTGGCGACGAGGTGGCGGTGCTGCTGCGCGACTGCTCCCGGGAGGTCGCGGCGCGCCGGGCCGAGCAGCTGCTCGACGCCGTGCGCGGGGCGCCGCTGGTGCTGCCCGACGGCAGCCGGCACACGCTGTCGGTGAGCGTCGGCGTCTCGCACGTGCCGGACGCGGTGGCCGACCTGCGCGAGCTGTACTCCTCCGCCGACATCGCCCTCTACGCCGCCAAGCGCGGTGGCCGGGGCCGCGTCGAGGTGGCGCTCGCCGGGGCCTAGCTCGAGGGCAGGTGGCGCGCCGCGCCCGCGAGCGCGCGCAGGGTGAGCCGGCCGTCGGCCAGCCCGAGCCGCACCACGTCGTCGAACACCTGCTGCCGCGCGCCCGCCGAGCGCAGCACCGCCTCCATGAGCGCCGGCCGGCGGCTGAGCCGGGACGCCGCCGCGGTGTGCCGCAGGTGCCCGCCCAGCCGGCGCCCCAGCGCCCGCCGGTAGGCCGCCCCGGCTCCCGCGCCCGCACCGGCGGCCGCGCCGGCCAGCGCGCCGGACAGCACCGCGTAGAAGATGCCCTCCCCGGTGAGCGGGTTGACCAGCGCCGCCGCGTCCCCGGCCAGCAGCACCCGGCCGTCGGGCTGCCGCGGCCGCCCGGTGCTCAGCGGCAGCCGGTGCGCGCGCAGGCCGTCGGGCGCGACGCCGGGCAGCAGCCGGCGCAGCCCCTCCTCCAGGCCCGCCCGGCTGGCCCCGCCGGACACCAGCTCGCCGTAGCCCACGTTCGCCCGCCCGTCGCCGAGCGGGAAGGACCACGCGTAGGCCGGCCAGCGCTGCTCGGTCGTGACGAGGACCTGCACCCCGGCCTGGCCCGGCAGCTCGGGGGCGTAACCGCGCAGTGCCACGGCCAGCTCCGTCGGCGCGTTGCGCCGCACCTCCAGGGCCCGGCGGACCACCGACTCCGCGCCGTCGGCCCCGATCAGCACCCCGGCGGTGACGGACCCGTCCACCTCCACGCCGTCCGGGTGCACCCGCACCTGCCGCACCTGGTGCCGGCGCAGCACCGCCCCGGCGTCCCGGGCGGCCGTGACGAGCCGGACGTCGAGGACCACCCGCGGGACGACGTGCGAGGGGCGTTCGGTGTCCCGCTCGACGGTGGTCCCGCGCGGCGAGGTCAGCCGCAGCCGGGGGACGGCGGGGAAGCCGGCGGTGAGGGCGGCCGCGTCCACCCCCAGCGCGGCGAGCACGTCCAGCGCCTCGGCGGCGATGCCGTCCCCGCACACCTTGTCGCGGGGGAAGTCCGCGCGGTCGAGCACCAGGACGCGGGCGGCGGGATCGGCCCGCCGGGCGGCCAGGGCGGCAGCGGCGCCGGCCGGCCCCCCGCCGACGACGACGACGTCCCAGTGCTCCACCCGGCCGACGCTAGGGGAGGCCCCGGGGTCAGCGCGCGACCGGGCGGGGGACGCCGTCCCAGTTCTGCGCGAGCAGCCGCCGCCAGCTGTCCAGGTCGTGGTCGGCGGGCTCGGTGGTGGCGACGAAGTCCAGCAGCACGTCGCAGAAGCGGTCGGGCTCGTCGAGGTGCGGCCAGTGGCCGGCGTCCTCGAAGACCTCGACCCGGGCCGAGGGCACCGCGGTGCGCACCGTCTCGGCGTGCTGGGCCGGGACGATCGGGTCGCGGCCGCCCCAGATGACCAGCATGGGCACCGAGTCGGCCAGGTACAGCCGGTCCAGCGCGGTCACCGCCTGCCCCCGGACGTCCACCACCCCGCGCAGGGTGCGCAGGAACGCCCGCCGCGCCTCGGCGTCCTGGAGGGCCAGCAGGGCGTCGACGGCCTCGGCGAGGTCGCCGACCCGGCGCCACCCCGCCGCGCGGCCCAGCGCCTCGACCACCCGCAGGCCGCCGCGCAGCGGGCCCGAGACCTCGGCGAGCGCGCCGACCACGAGCTCGGCCCCGGGCAGGGTGGCCGCCCGCAGGCCCGCCGAGAGCTCCGGCCCCAGCCCGCCGCTGCCCACGAGCGCCAGGCGCTGGCAGCGCTCGGGGAACTGGTAGGCGAACTGCAGGGCGATGCCGCCGCCGAGCGAGTGCCCGACCACGGTGGCGCGCTCGACGTCGAGCACCGAGAGCAGGTCGCGCATGCCGTTGGCGTAGGCCGCGATGGAGTAGTCGCCCCGCGGCTTGTCCGAGTCGCCGTGCCCGAGCAGGTCGGGCGCGATGACGGTGTGCTCCTCGGCGAGGCGGTCGATCACCCCGGCCCAGGTCTGGCAGTTGTTCCCGATGCCGTGGAGCAGCAGCAGCGGCGGGCCCTCGCCGGCGAGGAGGAAGGCCCGCTTGTGCCCGTGGACGATCCGGGACCGGCGGACCAGGCGGGGTGCCACGGGCCCAGTGCACCACGGGCGGTGTTGCCTGCGGGTTACGGCTGCCGCGGTCAGGCCGACGAGGGCGCCGTCCACTTCCGCGGCGGGTGCACGTAGCCCTCGACGAACCGCAGCAGGCCGGCGGCGTCGTCCACCACGCCGAGCGCGTCCAGCCGGGCCGCGTCGAGGTAGCCGTCGTCGACCATGCGGCGGAGCTGGGCCAGCAGCGGCTGCCAGAACCCGTCGACGTCGAGCAGCGCCGCGGGCTTGGCGTGCAGCCCGAGCATCCCCCACGTCCAGGCCTCGAAGAGCTCCTCGAGGGTGCCCGCGGCGCCGGGGAGCGCGACGAAGGCGTCGGCGAGGTCGGCCATCAGCGCCTTGCGCTCGTGCATGGAGGCGACGACCTCGAGGCGGGGCAGCCCGGGGTGGGCGAGCTCGTCGTCGACGAGGTGCTGCGGGATGACCCCGACCACCTCGCCGCCGGCGGCGAGGGCGGCGTCGGCGGCGACGCCCATCATCCCGACGCGGCCGCCGCCGTAGACGACGCCCACGCCGGCCCGCGCGAGCCCGGTGGCGAAGGCCGCGACGGCCTCCGCGTGGGCCGGCGGGCCGGCGTGCGACCCGGTGAAGACGGCGACGCGCACCGGCTACTTGCCGCCGTAGTAGCGGAAGACGGGCTCGGCGATGCAGACCGGCTTGTCCCCGCCCTCCCGCTCGATCACGGCGCCGAGCGTGACCTGCAGGCCGCCGGCGACCTCCTCGACCGACCTCAGGGTCGCGGTCAGCCGCACCCGCGAGCCCACGGGCACCGGGGAGGGGAAGCGCACCTTGTTCAGGCCGTAGTTGACGCCCATCGCCGTGTCGGTCACGGCGAGGACCTGCGAGGAGAGCGGGGCCAGCAGCGAGAGCGTGAGGTAGCCGTGCGCGATCGGGCCGCCGAAGGGACTCTCCGCCTTGGCGCGCTCCACGTCGACGTGGATCCACTGGTGGTCGCCGGTCGCGTCGGCGAAGAGGTTCACGTGCTCCTGGGTGACCTCGTACCAGTCGCTGCTGCCGAGCTCGGTGCCGGTCAGCCCCGGCAGCTCGGCCATGGTCGTCGTGGTGCTCATCGGTGTGCGCTCCTCCGTCGGACGTGGGTGCCTCCAGGCAACGTAGTCCTGGCGGACGTAGCGCTCTGCCCACCCCGGGTGGGCAGAGCGCGAGCTCCGCCGGGCACCCGGTCCCGCGCCGGTCCGACCGGCCTCGCGTCACCCGGGCGCGGGCGCGCGGAACCGGGTTCACTGGCCGTCGTGCTCACCTCGACCGACGGCTGGACCGCCTGCGACCAGGGGCACCGCCACTGGGGGCGGGCCGGTGCCGCCGGCCTGCTGATCCACCGCGACGGCCCCGACGGCGTCGAGCTGCTCCTGCAGCACCGGGCCTGGTGGTCCCACCACGGGGGCACGTGGGGCACCCCGGGGGGTGCGCTGCACGCGGGGGAGGCCCCGGCCGCCGGCGCCCTGCGGGAGGTGGGCGAGGAGCTGGGGCTCACCGCGGCCGACGTCGTCCTGGGCGCGCAGTCGGTGGACGACCACGGGGGCTGGGCCTACACGACGGTGCTGGCCCGGCCGGTGCGCCCGTTCGAGGCGGTCGACCTCCGGCTGGACGGCGAGAGCGACGGCGTGGCGTGGGTGCCGCTGGCCGGGCTGTCCGCGGTGGCGCTGCACCCGGGGCTGGCCGCCTCGCTGGACCGGCTGCGGCCGCTGCTCGAGGACGGCGCTGCTCCGCCTCCGGCCGCGGGTTAGGTTCGGCGCATGAGCGCCCGCGACGACGTCTCCGAGATCTTCGACAGCTCCGCGTGGGCGCCGGTCGAGGGCTTCGACTTCTCCGACATCACCTACCACCGCGCCGTGGACGCCGGCGTCGTCCGCATCGCCTTCGACCGCCCCGAGGTGCGCAACGCCTTCCGGCCGCAGACCGTCGACGAGCTGATCACCGCCCTGGAGCACGCCCGGCTGTCCACCGACGTCGGCTGCGTGATCCTCACCGGCAACGGCCCGAGCCCGAAGGACGGCGGCTGGGCGTTCTGCTCCGGCGGTGACCAGCGGGTGCGCGGGAGGTACGGCTACGAGCACGACAAGGGGCGCTCGAGCGGCCGGCTGCACGTGCTGGAGGCGCAGCGGCTGATCCGCTTCATGCCGAAGGTGGTCATCTGCGTCGTCCCCGGCTGGGCGGCCGGGGGCGGGCACAGCCTGCACGTGGTCAGCGACCTCACGCTGGCCAGCGCCGAGCACGCCCGGTTCAAGCAGACCGACGCCGACGTCGGCAGCTTCGACGGCGGTTTCGGCTCGGCGTACCTGGCGCGGCAGGTCGGCCAGAAGTTCGCGCGCGAGATCTTCTTCCTCGGCGAGGAGTACACCGCCGCCGACGCCCACGCCATGGGCATGGTCAACCGCGTCGTCCCCCACGCCGAGCTGGAGGCGACCGCCCTGGACTGGGGCCGCAGGATCGTGGCCAAGTCGCCGACCGCCCAGCGGATGCTCAAGTACTCGTTCAACCTGATCGACGACGGCCTGGTCGGCCAGCAGCTCTTCGCCGGGGAGACCACCCGGCTGGCCTACATGGCCGAGGAGGCCGTCGAGGGCCGGGACGCCTTCCTCGAGAAGCGCGACCCCGACTTCACCCGATTCCCCTGGCACGTCTGAACGAGGAGGACCGCATGATCGTCGAGATCGTCACGGGCGCCGACGAGCGCCCCGAGGCCCGGGTGGTCGACGTCGAGGACCTGGGCCGCCTGCACCTGGCCCTGGGCGTCGTCACCGACGAGGAGGCGGGCGAGGCGCTGGAGCGGTCCGGCCTCGGGCGGCTGAGGGACGCGGAGACCGCGTTCCTGGACGTGGCCGCGCTGCGGGCCGCCGCGGAGCCCCGCGCGACGGCCGGGGACTGGAACACGCGGTGGGACGGGATGATCGCCGGCGCCCGCGCGCACGGCTGGCTGTCCGAGGACGGCGCGCAGCTGCAGGTGCACGTCGAGAGCGCCGCGGGCGCCTGACCAGGACCGGAAGGGGTGGCAAGGCCCGTTGCGCAGCAAGTTATCCGCACCTCGGATGATCGAGATCGTTGTGGTGACCCCGTCGGAGGCGCAGGATGTGCCGGTGCGCAAGACTCGTCGCCCCGAGGTCCGGTCGTGAGCGGGACGCCCGGCCGTCCGCTGAGCGCGGAGCTGTCCGAGCAACTGCTCGCCGTGGCCGTGGACATCCTGGCCGACGAGGGCTGGGGCCGGCTCAACAGCGACCGCATCGCCGCGCGCGCCCGCGCGGGCAAGGCCGGCATCTACCGCCGGTGGCCGTCGATGTCCGCCCTGGCCCGCGCCGCGGTGAGCCGGTTCGACCTCGTGGTGGTGCCCGAGGACGCCGGATCGCTGCGCGCCGACCTGCTGGGCCTGATCAGCGACCGCTGGACCCGGCCGCTGGACCGGGAGGAGCGCGCCGTCGCCAGCCTCGTCGGGGCGGCCCGGCACGACGAGGAGCTGCGGGCCGGGCTCGACGAGGCGCTCGTCCAGCCGCTGGCCGCCGCCGTCCAGACCCTGGGCGAGCGCGCCCAGCAGCGCGGCGAGCCGGTGCGGCTGGAGCGGCTGCGGCTGCTCGCCTCGGTGCTCGAGGCCTTCTGGTGGCAGCGCTACCGGATGGCCGAGCCGCTGACCGCCACCCAGGTCGAGTTCGTCGCCGACGAGGTGCTGCTGCCGCTGCTGCGGCCGGTCGGCGAGACCGTCGGGGTCTGAGGCGGTCCCGGCTCAGCAGGCCAGCCGCGCGGGCGGCTGACCGGCGGCAGCGCGGAGCCGGCGCAGCAGGTGCTCGGCGCTCTCCGCGAGCCCGTCGAGCACCTGCTCGGTCTGGCGTGCCAGCTCGTCGCCGATCACTGCGGGGTCCACGCCGGAGGTGACCGCCGGGCGCTGCCGCAGCAGCAGCGCCCGGATCGCCGAGAGCCAGGTGGCGGCGGTGAGCGCCGCCGTCGTGCCCGGGTCCTCCAGCACCAGGCCGTCGTGCGCCGGCTGGGCCCAGGCCTCGGCCAGGGCCTCGGCGAGCAGCCGCTCGCACTCGCCCACCAGGTGGCGCTCGTGCGCGCGCAGGGACTCCGACCCGGCGACGAGCCGCACGTGGTGCCGGTGGTCCGGGTCCTGCAGCGCCTCGATGCGGTCGCGGACGAAGGCGCCCAGGTAGCCGATCAGCGCCGACAGGGGGCACTGCGCCGGGGTCCGGTGGCGCACCGCGTCGGCGGGGCCGTGCACCCAGGGGGTGCGGCCGTCGAAGAAGAGCTCCTCCTTGGTGGAGAAGTGGTTGAACACCGTCTGGACGGCGACGTCGGCCGTGCGGGCGACGTCGGCGATGGTGACCGCGTCGTACCCGCGCTCGGCGAACAGCCCGTGGGCCACCGCCCGCACGTGGGCCCGCGTCTGCGCCTTCTTCCGCGCGCGGCGGTCGGTCTGCTCACTCACGGTGCCAGCTTAGGTACGGAACGTTCTCCTTGCTCGGACGAGCGACCGGGATGTCCGCGGGGGTGCGCGCGGCGCGCCCGGGCCCACCAGGCACGATGGCCGCGCGGGTGGACCCGGCCGGAGGCCCGGGCGCCCGGGACGACGACTGCGAGGAGGAACCGCCCGGTGCGGACGAGAGCTGCGGTGCTGCGCGAGGCCGGGACGGAGTACGAGGTCGTCGACCTGGAGGTGCTCGACCCCGGGCCCGGCGAGGTGCTGGTCGAGATGGCCTACGCCGGCCTGTGCCACTCCGACGAGCACCTGCGGCACGCCAACCCCGGCGGGCGCTACCCGATCGTCGGCGGCCACGAGGGCTCCGGTGTGGTGCAGGCCGTGGGCGCCGGCGTCACCGGTGTCGCGCCTGGCGACCACGTCGTCACCAGCTTCCTGCCGGCCTGCGGGCACTGCCGGTTCTGCGCGTCCGGCCGCTCCAACCTGTGCGACAAGGGCGCGACGATCGCCACCGGCCAGCTGCCCACCGGCACCTTCCCCTACCGCCTCGACGGCGAGCCGCTGGGCGGGTTCTGCATGATCGGCGCCTTCGCGCGGCACACGCTGCTCAGCGAGTTCTCCTGCGTGAGGATCGACCCTTGGCTGCCGCTGGACACCGCCGCGCTGGTCGCCTGCAGCGTGCCCACGGGGTGGGGGTCGGCGGTCTACTCCGGTGGTGTCCGGCCCGGGGACACGGTGGTCGTCGTCGGCCTCGGCGGGGTGGGCGTGAACGCGGTGCAGGGCGCGGTGCACGCCGGCGCCATGCACGTCATCGGCGTCGACCCGGTGGCGATGAAGCGGGAGTTCGCCGAGTCGCTGGGGGCCACCCGCACGGTCGCCGACGCGGGTGAGGCGGTGGCGCTGGCCCGCGAGCTCTCCCGCGGCACCGGCGCCGACGTCGTCGTCGTGACGGTGGGGAAGATGACCGGTGAGGTCTTCAAGGCGGCCTCGGCCTGCCTGGGCAAGGGCGGCACCCTGGTGCTGACCGCGCTCGCCGACCGGCCCGAGGAGGGGCGGGCGACGCTGAACGGGCAGATCACCACGGTGTTCGAGCACCGCGTGCAGGGCTCGATGTTCGGCTCGTGCAACCCGTTCACCGACATCCCGCGGCTGCTCCGGCTGCACGAGGAGGGGCGGCTGGAGCTCGACCGGCTGATCACCCGTCGCTACGCGCTCGACGAGGTGAACCAGGGGTACCGCGACCAGGCCGCCGGCGAGACCGTGCGGGGGCTCCTGGAGCACGCCCCCGGCGATTAGTGCACTAACCGCCGGGTCGGCTGGGCACTCGTCGGCGCATGAGTGAGCCCCGCATCGCCGTCCTCGACGTCGACGGCACCCTCGTCGACACCAACTACCAGCACGCCCTCGCCTGGTACCGGGCCTTCCGGTCGCTGGGCGAGACGTTCCCGGTCTGGCGGATCCACCGGCTGATCGGCATGGGCGGTGACCGGTTGCCGGCCGCGCTCGGCGGGGACGACGTCGAGGCGCGCATCGGTGAGCAGGCGCGCGACCGCTGGGTGGAGGAGTTCGACCGGGTCATCGACGAGGTGGCGCCGCTGCCCGGGGCGCGGGACCTGCTCAGCGCCTTCGGTGAGCGCGGGCACCGGGTGGTGCTGGCCAGCTCGGGCAAGGCCAAGCACGTGGACCACTTCCTCGACCTGCTGGACGCCCGGGACCTCGCGGAGGCGTGGACGACCAGCGAGGACGTCGAGTCCAGCAAGCCGGCGCCCGACCTGCTGCAGGTGGCGCTGCGGAAGCTGGGGGAGCCGGTGGACGCGGCCAGCGTCGTCGTGGGCGACTCGGTGTTCGACGTCGAGGCGGCGGCGAACGCCGGGATGCCCGCGCTGGTGGTGCGCTCCGGCGGGTTCGGCGATGACGAACTGCGCGGGACAGGCGCCGTCGACGTCTTCGACACCCCGGGCGACCTCGCCGCGGCGCTGGACCGGCTGGACCTCTCCGCCGAACGCGCCTGACCCCCGCCGACCCGGCCCGAC
>NZ_SSXB01000012.1:0-66590 GCF_021698995.1 Blastococcus sp. KM273129
CCAGGCGTGCCCGGCGACGGCACCGTCGGAATCGGTCGAGCCGCTGCCGTCCACCGCCACCGACAGACCCGCCACCTGCGCGGTGAAGGACGCCGCCGGCGGCTGGTTCACCGCGGGCTCCGGCTCCGGCTCGGGCTCGGGCGCCGGCTCCGGCTCGGCACCCGGCGTGGTGACGGCCAGGTCGTCGAAGCGGACAGTGACCGGGCTCGACGAGCTGCCGGAGAGGTAGGCGGCCAGGCCGACAGCACCGGGGGCCTGCAGCGCCGCAGTGGTGTCGGTGCGGACCAGCATGGGTGTGGTCGGCTCGGTGGACCCGGCCGGCCACACGGACAGCTGCAGCTCGGTCGTCCCCGTACCGGTTACGCGGAGATGGACCTTCAGGGGTGCGCCGTCGGTGTACGTGACCCCGGCGAGGGTCGCGGAGCTCAGGGTGGTCTCCACCCCGTCCACCTGCCGGACGAGCGACACCCCGACGTCGCCACCGGGCAGCACGCGGATGCGCGCGTTGTACACCGCGGTGCCGACACGGCGACCGGTCACGAAGGCGTAGGCCCCGGTGCCGTTGGCCGGCGTCCGCGAGAACGCCACCGTGGTGCGGACCTCCACGTCGCCGGCAGCGACCTCACCCAGGTAGGAACCGGCGTTGTTGCCCGGCCCCACGCTGAGCACCGCCGCCCCGCCGCTCACCGCCTGCCGGGTGGCCCCCACCGCAACCTTCCACGGGCCGCCGAGGTCCGCCGTCCCGAGCCCACCGGTGACCGATCGCTCGAAACCGTCACGGGCCACCGGCTGCGCCGCCCCGGGTGCGGTCACCGCGACCGCGCGCGTCACCGATGCCGTCGCGCCGTCGTCGTCGGTCACCGTGAGCGTCACCTGGTAGGTGCCGGGCTCGGCATAGGTGTGCCCGGCCGTGGCCCCCGAGCCGTCCGGTGTCGAGTCACCCCACACCCAGGTGTAGGAGGCGACGCGGCCGTCGGCGTCGGCCGAGGCGCCCGCGTCCACCGACGCCACCAGGCCCGAGGACGACGCGGAGAACGACGCGGTCGGCGGCTGGTTGGCCGGAGCCACGACGGCGACCTCGCGCACCGTGCTCGCCGTCGCCCCGGAGGCGTCGGTCACGGTGAGCCGGACGGTGAAGGTGCCCGTCCGGCCGTAGGTGTGCGTCGCGGTGGCACCGGTGCCGGTGGTCCCGTCACCGAAGTCCCACACGTACCGGCTGATGGATCCCCCGTCCGGGTCCACGGAGAGCCGACCGTCGAAGGAGGCGGTCAGGCCCTGGGTTTCGAACGCGAACGATGCCGCAGGAGCGGGGTTCGGCCCCGTACCGGTCGTGCCGATGGCGTGGTGGCGCGCCACCTGCTCGGCGCTGAGCACGGTCGGGTACACGGCCACCTCGTCGATGAGACCGTTGAAGTAGGGCGCCCCGGACCACGTGCGGTCCCCGCCGATGCGCCAGTAACCGGTGATCTCCTGGGCCATCACCACGTCGGACCGGCTCGCCGCCAGGCGGCCGTCGACGTACAGGTGCATGCCGGTCGAGCCGACCGACGCCACGACGTGGTGCCACTGCCCGTTGTTGTACGTCGCCGGCGTGCTGAGCTGGGCGCCGAAGCCGGGGAACACCGCGAAGTGCAGCTTGCCCGACGGGTCGAGCCACAGCTGGCGGTCGTGGTTGCTGCTCAACCCGGTGCGCTGGTCACCGAAGCCGAGGATCTTCCCGCCTGCCGTGCTGCGGGTCTCGAACCAGGCTTCGACGGTGAAGGTGTGCAGCCCGCGGCTCGGGGTCTGGGTCGAGAAGTAGCCACCCACCCCGTCGAACCACGTGGACGCGTCCGCATCACCTCGCAGGGCACCGGCCCAGCCGCGGCGGAGTCCACCGCTGCCGACCATGTCGCTGACACCGGACAGGTCGGAGGCGGCCGTCCCCGTGCGCTCGCCGAGCGACCAGTGACCGGTCGCACCGTCGGCATGCACTGCCTGGGCGTACGTCCGCGCCGGTGCCGGGCCGGGCGAGGTACCCGTCGCGGTGCCGATGACGGACTCGTTGCCGAAGGGGTCGCTCACCGTGACCCGGTAGGTGTGCGGACCTGCTACCGCCGTGCGATCGGTCCAGGCGACAGGGGCCGCCTGCCACCACAGCGACGACCGGCTGAACGCGATCACCGGCTGGGCACCGTTGTCCCGGTAGACCCGGTAGGTGAGCACCCGGTTGTCCTGGTCCGTGCTGCCCTGCCAGCTGACGCGGAGCCCGCCACTGGTCGCGGCCACCGTGACTCCGGGGGTCACGGCCGGGCCCACTGCGTTCTGCGCCGCAGCGGGCCTCGAGAAGCGGACGAGCCCTTGCTGCGCCTGACCGTTGACCCGCGGGAACTCACCGCCGTAGACAACGTACTGCTCGTTGCCCGTGACGCTCCATCCCGCCTGGTACTGGCCGGTGACGGCCCCCTGGGAGAAGGCCGGGAACCAGTTGAGCAGCGCCGGCGCCGGCTGCCCGGCGAAGTTGGCGTTGGCCTGCGTCGCCGTGCCGACCCGGCCGTTGGGGGCACCGCTCAGGGCGGTCGCGAACTTCCACACCTGCGGGCTCTGCTCCGGGAAGCCGCCGATGTTGATGCACGAGTGGGCGTGCGACGCGAGGTACACGGCGCCACCCGTCGCGAAGCTGCTGTAGGTGTCCCCCCGGCAGTCGCCGATCCACCTCACCTGCCCACCGTCGGCCGTCGCGGCGAAGGAGCCCTCGAGGTTGCCGGGACCGTAGTAGTCGTAGCCGGTGCCGTACACCGTGGTCCCGTCCGTGGACAGGCTCCAGATGGCGGAGTTCACGCCCTGGTTCGTGACGATCTGGTTGATCGCGAACGGCCGGTTGGCGGCACTGACCGGGTCGAGTGCCGCGACCCCGGTGGCCTTGGCCCCGTTCATCGAGTGGAAGCGGCCACCGGCCACCACCTGGGCGCCCTGCCCGGTCAGGACCAGCGAGGTGACGTCGACCGAGGTCTGCGCGTTGCGCGCGGCGTCGCGCGTACCCGCGATCGGCTTGCCGGCCGCGTCGAAGAGGGGCAGCCAGTTGCCGGTCGTGGGCCCGGCCCCCGGTGCCGGCGCCCAGGGCAGCAGGCCGCCGTCGGACGCGCGCACCGCCGCCAGGCGGGTACGGCTCACGCCGCCGACCGCGCTCAGGCTGCCACCCAGGTAGACGGTCGTGTCGGTGGCGGCCAGCGCGCGGACCGTGCCGTTCACGCTGGGCCGGAACGTGCCGACCAGCCCGCCCGTGCGGGTGTCGTACGCGGCGATCCGGTTGCGGGGCTGCCCGTCGGCGACGGTGAAGTCACCGCCGACGTACAGCCGGGTGCCGTCCGGGGACGCCGCCACCGCCCGGGCCTGGGCGTTGAGGCTCGGCGCGAACGAGGTGATGAGCTCACCGGTCCGGATGTCGTAGGCGAGCAGGTTGTTGCGCACGGTCTCGCCGGTGCCGGCCGACGCGCCGGCGGGACGGGCGCGCGTGAAGGAGCCGGCGACGTACACCGTGGTGCCGACGACGACCTGCGACCACGCCACGCCGTCGATCTGCACCGTGGGCAGCGCGTCGGCCGACACCGTCACGGGGTCCGTGGCCGTCACGGTCGCCGGGGCCGAGTCCGCCCGAGCAGCTCCTGGCGCGGCCAGCGCCCAGCTACCGGCTGCAACCACCATGGCCAGCATCGCCGCCACGGCGCGCGTGCGCACGCCCGTTCCCGCAGATCCCACGAGAGCCCCCCGCTCCAGTTCCAGTACGCACCCGTCCGCTTAGGCCGAGCGCTGGATACTCTGCGTGACCGCAGGAGGCGGGACAAGGGGCGCGTCGCCACCTGATCAGGTGGTTGGACGGGCGGCTTCACCCGTGACGGTGACAGACCGTCACAGCGGGTGATGGGGCACCTGCACCTCGGCGACCAGGCGAGCCCCTCGACCAGAAGGCGCGGGCGGCGATCGGCTGCCCCGACCGGTAGCCACCCCGGTCCCGGACGCACGACGACCCGCCACCGCGGTGCGGTGGCGGGTCGTCGGGGCGGGGACCCGGCGGGGGTCAGGCCGCCGAGCCGGTGAACAGCAGGAGTGGCGCGCCGGCCTGGTAGCCGACCTCGACGGTGACCAGCTCCCGGACGTCTGTCGGCACGCTGAAGACGTAGACGCCCTCCCCCGACCCGCCGGGCTCGACCATCCCGGTGAACGGTCGCCGCGACGGGTCGTCCAGCGGGGACGCCGGCGTGCGGTCGTCGCCGTAGGCCAGGTTGACCGCCACACCGTCGAGCGACACCGCCTCGGGCGTGCCGTTCTCGATGCGGACCGTCACCCGTAGCGCCGGCCCGGCGATGTTGCCCGGGCCGACCCCCGTGCCCTCGATCGCCTCCACGGAGGCGACGGTGGCGACGACCCCGTTGCCGACGGCGGCCGGCGCATCGAGCGCGACCTCCGGGAGCGACGGCGGCGGTTCGTCGACGTCCTCGGTCGGCCCGGTAGGGGTGGGCGTGGGCGGGAGAGGGGCGATCGTCTCGTCCGCTGCGGCAGACGTCTGCGCAGCCGCCGGCTCGTCCGCGGCGGCCGCACCGCCCCCGCCCCCGCCGCGGGTCAGCAGGATCGCCACGAGAGCCGCCAGTGCCACCAGCAGCGCCGCTCCCGCGACGACCTGCCACGGGCGTGACCTCGCCGGCGCAGGCGCTGTGCGCTCCCGGACCTCCACGGTGCCTCCTTCTCCGGGCCCCGTCCGGGGTCCTCCGATGCGGTCGCTCCCGCCGTTCACTGCTGGGCCCCCCGGAACCGGACGACGTCCGAGCCGGAAGCGATCGACCGTGGCACGTCCGCCCCCGACTCCGCTGCCGGCCGCGGGAAGGGCAGCGGCGCGGGACCGCTCTCCAGGGCCGGGAACCTGCGGCCGGAGGGCCGCCGGCTCGGCACCTGCCGCCGGGCCAGCCGGTGGGCGAGCTGCTCGTAGCCGGTGGCGACCACGTCCCAGTCGTAGCCGCGGGCGAGCTCGCGGGCCCGCGCCCCGGCCCGCCGGACCGCGACCGGACCGGCCTCAGCGGCGTCGACGAGCGCGGCGACGTCCGCCGGGCTGGAGAAGAACCGGCCGGAGTCCTCGACCACCTCGCGGTTGAAGTCCACGTCGTAGGCGAGGACCGCGGTACCGGCGCCGATGGCGCGCAGCAACGAGGGGTTCGTGCCGCCCACCGAGTGACCGTGCAGGTAGGTGTAGGCGTGGGCGTAGAGCTGGTCGAGCTGCTCCTGGTCCCAGACTCCCCCGAGGAAGCGCACCCGCTCGTCGGCCAGCCGGTGCACGCGGGCGGTGTACCCGTCCGAGTACGGGGCCGAGCCGACGACCACCAGCGGCTTGCGCGCCCCGCTGCGCCGGTAGCCGTCGACGATGACGTCGACGTGGTTCTCCGGCTCGAAGCGGGCGACGGCCAGGTGGTAACCGCCCGGGGTGAGGCCGAGCTCGGCGAGCTTTCCGGTGCCCGGCTCGATGATCGGGGCGCCGTAGGTGAGCAGGGTGGTGGGCACCCCGAACTCCGAGCGGTAGTAGTCGGCGATGCCCTGGGCGTCGGCGATGAGGGCGTCGGACCAGCGGACGGCGAGCGCCTCGGCCAGCCGGTAGTAGCGCTGCCCGACCGGCCCCCACTTGGCCCGCTTCCACTCCAGCCCGTCCACGTGCGTGGCGACCGGGACGCGGGCCGCGCGCAGCGCCGGGAGCAGCGGGGCGTTGGCCGCGTTGAAGACGAAGGCCGCATCCGTGCGGTGCGCGACGAGGTGCGCCACGGAGAGGGCGGAGTGGCTCAGCGTCTCCAGCGCCCGCTTCCGGGCGGCGGGCAGGTGGACCAGCTCCATGCCGAGGTGCTCGGCCGGGCGCTCGGTCTGCCCGGGGGTGGTCCGGCAGTACACGACCACGCGGTGCCCCCGGTCCGCGAGCCGGCGGCCGACCTCCTCGACGGCGGTCTCGAACCCGCCGTACCGGGCGGGTACCCCGCGCGTGCCGACCATGGCGATCCGCATGGTCCCTCCGTCCGTCTCCGGGTGCGCGGGCCGGCCACCTGCCGGTGCCGCCGCGATGTCCTCACCAGGAGCTTCGCCGAGCGGGTGGCCGTGGTGGACGGTTCCGGGGGGAGGCGTGACCCCTGCGGGTGACGCGCGCGAGGGGGAGGTCAGTAGGCGCCGGAGCGGGAGAGCACGGCACGCCCGGTCTTCCAGAGGATCACCGCGTCGAGCGCCAGCGACCAGTTCTCCACGTAGCGGAGGTCCAGGCGCACCGACTCCTCCCAGGAGAGGTCGCTGCGACCGGAGATCTGCCACAGGCCGGTGAGGCCGGGCTTCACCAGCAGCCGCCGGCTCACCGAGGAGTCGTAGCGCGCCACCTCCGCGGGCAGCGGCGGGCGCGGGCCCACCAGCGACATGCCGCCACCGAGGACGTTGAGCAGCTGGGGCAGCTCGTCGAGCGAGAGCCGGCGGAGCAGCCGCCCGACCGGCGTGACCCGCGGGTCGGCCCGGATCTTGAACAGCGGGCCGTCGGAGATGTTGTCCGCGCGCAGCTGCTCGAGCTGCCGGTCGGCGTCGACGACCATGCTGCGGAACTTCAGCATCGTGAAGGTGCGCCCGCCCAGGCCCACCCGCTCCTGGCGGTAGAGCACCGGCCCGGGGCTGGTGCACCGCACGGCGACGGCGATGGCGAGCAGCAGCGGCGCGAGGACGAGCAGCGCCAGCGCCGCCACCGCGCGGTCCATGCCGCCCTTGACGACGCGCCGCCACCCCTCGAAGCAGGGCTCCTCGACGGCCAGCAGCGGCAGCCCCTCGAAAGGCCGGATGTGCAGCCGCGGGCCGGCCACCTCGATCAGCCCCGGCGCCACGAGCAGCTCGATGCCGGTGCCCTCGAGCTGCCAGGACAGCCGGCGGAGGTACTGGGCAGCGGTCTCGCTGGCGGAGGTGACGGCGATCGTGTCGGCGTCGTAGGTCTCGGCGAGGAGCAGCACGTCGTCGAGGCCGCCGACCGGCACGCCGGCCCGCTCGGCGACCCGCACCCGGTCGTCGGGCGTGACGGCGGCGGCGACCACCTCCAGGCCCCCGAAGCGTTCCCGCTGCAGCCGGGTGGCCAGCTCCAGCACCGCCCCGCCGCGGCCCACGACCACGACCTTCTTCGTGCACCGCCCCTGCGCCCGCAGCCCGCGCAGGCGGGTGCGCGCGGCGTAGCGGCCCAGCAGGGTGGCCACGGTGAGCGCCGGCAGGGCGACGACGACCAGCGCGCGGCTCAGCTCGAGGTCGGCGGCGTAGGACAGGAAGCTGGTGATGCCCAGGAGGAGCAGGCCGGCGCGGCCGACGCGGCGGTACTCGTCGCTCCCGGTGCCGTACACCCGCTCGGAGTAGGCGCCGGTGCACCCGAGCAGGACCGGCCAGGCCACCACTAGGGCGAGCGCGGCCCAGAAGAGGGCGGTGCCGGGGCCGGCCGGCTCGGTGCGGGCCGCCAGCACGGTGGTGCCCGCGGCGGCGGCCGTCGCGGTCTCCACCACGACCAGCGTCCGGGTGTAGGTCCGCACCCAGGTGGGCGCGCCGCGCCGGGCGAGCAGCCGGGCTCGCGGGGCGGCCGCGGCGGATCCGCCGGCGGCTCCCGGCAGCGTCAGCCCCCCGGCCCTCGCCTGGTCGCGGTCCAGCAGCATCCGTCCCCCAGACATCACTCACCGTAGCCGGGTCAGCACACCGCGAGCGCGGGTGCCGGAGGCCGGGCAGCGGCCCACCGGGGCGCGACGGTGTCGATTCCTGGGCAACACTCACAGCGGGCCGACCGGACCGTCAACACGGAGCGTCACGCTGTCACCCGATAGGGCCGCGGGCGAGACCCGTCAGGTGCGGGGGTGCACCTGGTTCTGCGCGGCTTCCAGACCCGCGGTGAGCAGCAGCTCGGTGGCGTCCGCGGCCTCCACGAGGAGGAGGTCGAGCTCCTTGCGCTCGGTCGCCGAGAAGTCCCTGAGCACGAAGTCGGCCGGGTCCTGCCGGCCGGGCGGGCGGCCGATGCCCACGCGGACGCGCAGGTACTCCTTGGTCCCGGTCGAGCGGGTGATCGAGCGCAGGCCGTTGTGGCCGCCTTCCCCGCCGCCGCGCTTGAGCCGCACGACCCCGAAGTCGATGTCCAGCTCGTCGTGGACGACGACGAGCTGCTCGGCCGGCAGCTTGTGGTAGTCGAGCAGCCCGCGCACCGGCCCGCCGGACTCGTTCATGTAGGTGGTCGGCTGGGCCAGCACCACCCGCCGTCCCGCCAGCCGCCCCTCGCCGGAGACCGCCCGGGCCCGGGCACCCTTGCCGGGGGCCAGCCGGATCCCGGCCCGGCGCGCCAGCTCCTCGAGGACCATCGCGCCCACGTTGTGCCGGTTCCCGGCGTAGGCCGGGCCGGGGTTGCCCAGCCCGACGACCAGGAAGGGACCCTCGGGCGGCGGGGACGCCGCAGGGGCGCCGGCGGTGCCGGCGCCCCTGCGGTCGGTGCTCTCGCTCAGCGGGAGCCTCAGTCGTTCTTGCTGTTCTCGGCGGCGTCCATCGACTCGCCGCTGCCCTGGTCGAGCGGCTCGGGCACGACGTCGCCCTCGCCGGCGCCCTCGGCGGCCTCCGCGGACTCCTCGCGCTCGATGCCGACCTCGGCCTCGGCCTCGGCGAGCTCGGCCTCGAGGGCCTCGGCGGTCGGGGCGGCCATCACGTTGACGACGAGCGCCTCGGCGTCGGTGAGCAGGGTGGCGCCCCGCGGGAGGGTCAGCTCGTTCGCGTGCACGCCCTGGCCGGCCTCGCGGCCGGTGACGTCGACCTCGACGGCCTCCGGGATCGCGGTGGCGGGCACCTCGACCGAGACCGTGTTGAGCTCGATGCTCACCAGCGTCTCGGGGGCGGCGTCGCCGGTGACGTGCACCGGGACGTCGACGGTGACCTTCTCGCCGCGGCGGACGACCAGCAGGTCGACGTGCTCGTGCACGCGGGTCAGCGGGTCGCGCTGCACGGCCTTGGTGAGGGCGAGCTGCTCCTTGCCCTCCAGGACGACGGTCAGCAGCACGTTGCTGCCGCCGTTGCGCAGCGCCGCGGCGAACTCGCGGGCCGGCAGGGACAGGTGGACGACGTCCTGGCCGTGCCCGTACAGGACGGCGGGGACGCGGCCGGCGCGCCGGGTGCGGCGGGCGCTGCCCTTGCCGAACTCGGTACGGGTCTCGGCCTCGAGACGGAAGTCAGCCACGGTGGTGTGCTCCTCGGGAGTGGATCGGTCTGCGGGCCGGCGACCGGGCGCGGCACACCCCACGGGGCACACGCACGTCGATCACGGAGTACGGGTGGACCGTCTCCCTCGCCGGGCAACGCCGAACAGGCTACCCCAGCCCGGTCAGCGGCCGAGCACCGCGTCGAGGACCTGCCGGGCGCACTCGTCGACCGACCGCCCGCTGGTCTCCACGGTCACCTCGGCGTCGACCGGCGCCTCGTAGGGGTCGCTGATCCCGGTGAAGGCGGGGATCTCCCCCCGCCGGGCGCGGGCGTACAGGCCCTTGCGGTCGCGCGCCTCGCACTCGGCCAGCGACGTCGCCACGTGCACCAGCACGAAGCTGCCGGGCCCGGCCTGCCGCTCGACCTCCCGGCGCACGTGCGCGCGCACGTCGGCGTAGGGGGCGATCGGGGCGCACACCGCCGTCCCCCCGTGCTTGGCGATCTGCGCGGCGACCCAGCCGATCCGCAGCACGTTGGTGTTGCGGTCGGCGCGGGAGAAGCCCAGCCCGGCCGACAGGTGGTGGCGGACCTCGTCGCCGTCCAGCAGCGTGACGGTGCGCCCCTCCTCGACCAGGAGCTCCACCAGGCGGGCGGCGATCGTCGACTTCCCGGCGCCCGAGAGCCCGGTGCAGAAGACGACCCGCCCGCCGGTCGCGAGCGGACCACCGCCGAGGTCCCCGCCGAGCAGTTCCGCGCCGTAGGCGGCCGCGAGGTCGGCGGCCGGCACCTCGGGGGCCTCCGGCGTCACCGGTACGGGCAGGACGGCGACCTCCCGCCCGGTGGCCCGCACCGCGCCCCACGCCGCGGCGCGCCGGGCCAGCGCGGCGGAGTCCGGCGGCAGCCCGGCTGCGGGCAGCAGGGCGAGCACCCGCGAGGGCAGGCCGGAGACGTCGGCCGGCGGCGCACCGAACCAGGCGGCCGGGAACTCCCAGCCGCGCTCGCGCAGATCGGCGGCGACCTCGGCCGGCGCCTCCCAGCGCGGGACCTCCGCGATGGTCAGGTCCTCGCCGTCCGAGGTGGCCACGAGCACGCCCTGGGCGTCCTCGTACTCCTCGGCCGGGGGCAGTTCCGGCGCGGCGTCGGCCAGGCCGAAGTGGTAACGGGCGACGGCGGCGACCTGCGCGTCACCGAGTCGGGATCTGGCCGGCACGCCGGTCATCCTCGCAGCAGGCGCCCGGCCGCGCGGGCCGGGACGTCAGCTGGCGCCGTCGAAGAGGCTGGTGACCGAGCCGTCCTCGAAGACCTCCTTGATCGCCCGCGCGAGCAGCGGGGCGATCGAGAGGACGGTGAGCTTGTCGAACTGGCGGGCCGGCTCGATCGGCAGCGTGTTGGTCACGATGACCTCGCTGATCTTGCTGTTGGACAGCCGCTCGACGGCCGGCCCGGACAGCACGCCGTGCGTGGCGGTGACGATGACGTCCGCGGCGCCGGCGTCGAACAGCGTCTCGGCGGCCTTCACGATCGTGCCGCCGGTGTCGATCATGTCGTCGACCAGGATGCAGACCCGGCCCTCGACCTCGCCGACGACGCGGTTGGCGACGACCTCGTTGGCAACCAGCGGGTCGCGGGTCTTGTGGATGAAGGCCAGCGGGGTGCCGCCCAACTTGTCGCTCCACCGCTCGGACACCCGGACGCGGCCGGAGTCGGGCGAGACGACGGTGATGTCGCGGTCGCCCCAGCGCTCGCAGACGTGGTTGACCAGCAGGTCGAGGGCGAAGAGGTGGTCCACCGGCCCGTCGAAGAAGCCCTGGATCTGCGCGGTGTGCAGGTCGACGGTCATCAGCCGGTCGGCGCCCGCGGTCTTGAACATGTCGGCGACCAGGCGGGCCGAGATGGGCTCGCGGCCGCGGTGCTTCTTGTCCTGCCGGGCGTAGGGGAAGAAGGGCGCGACGACGGTGATCCGCTTGGCCGAGGCGCGCTTGAGCGCGTCGACCATGATCAGCTGCTCCATGAGCCAGGTGTTGATCGGTGCGGTGTGGCTCTGCACCACGAAGGCGTCGCACCCGCGCACCGACTCCTCGAACCGCACGAACAGCTCGCCGTTGGCGAACTCGTAGGCGGCCGTGGGGGTCGGCGTCACGCCCAGGTGCCCCGCGATCTCGTCGGCCAGCGCGGGGTAGGCCCGGCCGGAGAAGAGCATCATGCTCTTGTTCGTCGTCTGCCGGATCGCACTCATCGGCTCGGTGTCCCTAGCTGTCGTGGGCCGCACGGGAGGGCGCGGACGGGCCCGCCCCGGGTGCCTGGGTCCGGCCCTCGGCCGCTGCCGCGGCCTCCGCAGCGGGCGTTCCGGACCGTCGGCGACGGACCCAGCCTGCCACATTCCGCTGGGGTGCCCGCGCGACGGCCATGGCCCCGGGGGGCACGTCGGAGGTGATCACCGATCCCGCGGCGGTGTACGCACCGTCCCCGACGGTGACCGGCGCCACGAACATGTTGTCGGCGCCGGTGCGCGCGTGCTCGCCGATCGTGGTGCGGTGCTTGGCCACGCCGTCGTAGTTGACGAACACCGTGGCCGCCCCGATGTTGGTGCCGCGACCGATCGTCGCGTCGCCCACGTAGGACAGGTGCGGGATCTTCGCCCCCTCTCCGACCTGCGCGTTCTTCGTCTCCACGAAGGTGCCGACCTTCGCCCCGGCGGCCAGGTCGGTGCCCGGCCGCAGGTAGGCGTAGGGCCCGACGGAGACCCGCGCACCGATCCGCGCCCCCACCGCGTGCGCCCGCACCACGGTGGCCCCCTCCCCCACCACGGTGTCCTCGAGCGTGGTGTCGGGGCCCACGTGGGCAGCGTCACCCACCGAGGTCGCCCCGCGGAGGTGGGTGCCGGGCTCCAGGACGGCGTCCCGCCCCACCGACGCGGTGACGTCGACCCAGGTGGTCGCCGGGTCGACGACCGTGACGCCGCTGCGCATCAGCGCGTCGAGCACGCGGTCGTTGAGGGTGCGGCGGCGGGCGGCGAGCTCCACGCGGTCGTTGCAGCCCAGCACGTCGTCGGGGTCGTCGGCCCGGACGGCGGCCGTCGGCGCCCCGCCCTCCACGAGCGGCGCCAGCGCGTCGGTGAGGTACTGCTCGCCCTGCGCGTTCGACGTCCCGAGGCCGGCCAGGACCCGGCGCAGGGTCGCGGCGTGGGCGACGTAGACGCCGGCGTTCACCTCGCGGAGGGCGCGCTGCTCGTCGGTGGCGTCCCGCTCCTCCACGATCGCCCGCGGCGCGCCGCGGTCGTCGCGGACGATGCGACCCAGGCCGGTGGGGTCCTCGACCTCGGCGGTGAGGACGGTGAAGACGCTGCCCGCGGCGTCGTGCGCGGCCACGAGCCCGGTGAGCGTCCGGCTGGTCAGCAACGGCGAGTCGCCGTTGACCACGAGGACGGAGCCCTCGAGGTCGGGCACGGCGGCCAGGGCCACCCCGGCCGCGTGCCCCGAGCCGAGCTGCTCCTCCTGCACCACCGCGAGGGCGTCGGGGGCGATCTCCGCGAGGTGGGAGGCCACCTGCTCCCGGCCGGACCCGACGACGACGACCGTCCGGCCCGCCCCCAGCGGCGCCGCCGCCGCGAGGACGTGCCCGAGCATGCTCCGGCCCCCCAGCGGGTGCAGCACCTTGGGCGTGGACGAGCGCATCCGCGTGCCCTGCCCGGCGGCCAGGACCACGACGGCGGCCACCGTCGGCGCGGCGGGGGCGTTGACCGGCTGCACGTGGGTCACGGAACTCCTCGGGAGGCGATGGCTGCTTGCGCTGGGGGACTCGGACTCGAACCGAGACTTCCCGGCTCCAAAGGCCGGCGGGCTGCCGATTACCCCATCCCCCATCCCCGGGCCGGTACCGGCCCGGGGGACGCCGGGTGGAGCGGCGCCCCCCGCGAGCCTAGGGCGTCGGCCGTCGCGGGAGCACGCGCGCGGGCGCCGGGCCCAGCCCGGCCCGGTCGCCGCCTCCCCGGGGGTGGCGTACGTTACGGCGCAGCAGCCGGGCCCAGCGCGCACCGGCCCTCTCCCCCCACCGGTCGCCCTCGGAGGCCCCTTGTCCGCTCCTGCCCGCACCCGGCCCATGGCCCCCCCGCGCCCCGCGGACCCGCACGCCGGGCTCCCGGCCAACGCGATCGGCCGGCAGAAGAGCGCCCTGGAGATCGTCACCCTCTACGTCTTCGTGGTGGTGCCGTTCCTCGCCCTGGCCGCGGTCGTCCCGGCGGTGTGGGGCTGGGGGCTCTCCTGGCTGGACGTGGGCCTGGCGGTCGGCTTCTACTCCGTCACGCTGCTCGGCGTGACGGTGGGGTACCACCGCTACTTCACGCACGGCTCGTTCAAGGCCAAGCGGCCGCTGCGCCTCGCGCTCGCCGTCGCCGGGTCCATGGCCATCCAGGGTCCGGTCGTGCAGTGGGTGGCCGACCACCGCCGGCACCACGCCTTCTCCGACCGCGAGGGCGACCCGCACTCGCCGTGGCGCTACGGCACCGGCGCCGGCGCCCTGCTCAAGGGCATGTTCCACGCCCACCTCGGCTGGCTGTTCGAGCGGCGCAAGACCAACGCCGAGCGCTACGCGCCCGACCTGCTCAAGGACCCTGCCCTGGTGATGACCGGCCGGCTGTTCGTGGTCTGGGCTGCGGTCAGCGTCTTCCTGCCCGCGCTGGTCGGCGGGGTGGTCACCGGCAGCTGGGCCGGGGCCTGGTCGGCCTTCTTCTGGGCGGGCCTGGTGCGCATCGCCCTGCTGCACCACGTGACCTGGTCGATCAACTCGGTCTGCCACGTGGTCGGCGACCGCCCGTTCGTCTCCCCGGGTCGCGACCGGGCGACCAACTTCTGGCCGCTGGCGATCCTCAGCGCGGGCGAGTCCTGGCACAACCTGCACCACGCCGACCCGACCTGCGCCCGCCACGGCGTGCTGCCCGGGCAGGTCGACATCAGCGCCCGGGTGATCTGGGTGTTCGAGAAGCTCGGCTGGGCCTGGGGCGTGAAGTGGCCCGACCCGGTGCGCCTGGCCGCCAAGCGCCGCGTGCCCGCGGCCACCACCGCCTGACCACCGCGGGCGGGGCCCGGCGGCGTCAGCCGGCGGGCCGCGCCCCCGGCACCGGGCCGCTGACCGCCCGCACCGTGCGGAAGACCCCGGCACCGGCCAGCTCCGCCGCGAGCCGGACGGCGGACTGCTCGTCGTCGGCCAGCGCGGCCACCGTCGGTCCCGAGCCGCTCACCAGCGCGGCCCGGGCACCGGCGTCGCCGGCCGCGCGCAGCGCCCGGCGCAGGTCGGGCCGCAGCGCCAGGGCGGCCGGCTGCAGGTCGTTGGACAGGGCGGCGGCGAGCTCCGCGGTCGAGCCGCCGCGCAGCGCGGCGAGCACCGGCTCGGCCGGGGTCGGCCCGGTCACGTCCGGCACCCGGCCGTCGGCCCGCATCCGGTCCAGCTCGCCGTAGACGGCGGGCGTCGAGAGGCCCTCGCCGGCGATGCCGAGCACCCAGTGCCACCGGCCGGTCGCCAGCACCGGGGAGACCTGCTCGCCCCGGCCGGTGCCCAGCGCGACCCCGCCGACCAGGCCGAAGGGGACGTCGCTGCCGAGCTCGGCGGCCAGCCGCAGCAGGTCCTCGCGCGCGGCGCGGGTGCCCCACAGCGCGTCCAGCGCGACGAGGGTCGCCGCGGCGTCGGCGCTGCCCCCGGCCAGCCCGGCGGCCACCGGGATGCTCTTGGCGACCTCCAGGTCGGCGTCGGCGCGGACGCCGGCGTGCTCGGCGAGCAGCTCAGCGGCCCGCCACACCAGGTTGGTGCGGTCGGCGGGCACCAGGCCCGGCCCCGCGGCGGCGCCGGCGCCCTCACCGGTCACCCGCAGGGAGAGGCCCTCGCCCGGCCGCGCCGTCACGGTGTCGTGCAGCGAGACCGCGAGGTAGACGGTGGTGAGCGCGTGGAACCCGTCGGCGCGCAGCGGGCCGACGCCCAGGTGCACGTTGATCTTCGCCGGCGCGCGGACCACCACCGCGTCACGACCGCTCACGGCTGCACCGCCTCGGTGGCGGCCAGCCGGGCGAAGTCGGTGACCGAGAGCTGCTCGCCGCGGGCGGTGGGGTCGATGCCCGCGGCCCGGAGGCGCTGCTCGGCAGCGGCGGGGCTGCCCGCCCAGCGGGCCAGCGCCGCGCGCAGGCCCTTGCGGCGCATGCCGAAGGCGGCGTCCACGGCGGCGAAGGTCGCCGGCCGGTCCCCCTCCGGCGGCGGCCGGCGGACGAGGGCAACGAGGCCGGAGTCGACGTTCGGCTCGGGCCAGAAGACCCGGCGGCCGACGTTGCCGGCGCGGCGCACCTCGCCGTACCAGGCGGCCTTGACCGACGGCACACCGTAGGCGGGGGTCCCCGGCGCGGCCGCCAGCCGCTCGGCCACCTCGGCCTGCACCAGCACCAGCGCCCGGTCCAGGGTGGGCAGCAGCTCGAGCAGGTGCAGCAGCACCGGGACGGCGACGTTGTAGGGCAGGTTGGCCACCAGCGCGGTGGGCGGCGACCCCGGCAGCTCGCGGACCCGGAGGGCGTCCTCCCGGACGACGGTCAGCCGGTCGGCCAGGTCCGGCCGGCGCGCGGCGACCGTCTCCGGCAGCAGCTCGGCCAGCCGCGGGTCGATCTCCACCGCCGTCACCCGCGCGGCGGCCGGCAGCAACCCGAGGGTGAGCGACCCCAGCCCCGGGCCCACCTCCAGCACGACGTCGTCCGGCCGCACCCCGGCGGTGCGGACGATCCGCCGGATGGTGTTCGCGTCGTGCAGGAAGTTCTGCCCGAGCGTCTTGGTGGGACGCAGGTCGAGCCGCTGGGCCAGCTCGCGGATGGCGGCCGGGCCCAGCAGCCCGTCGGCCTGCTCGGGTTCGGTGCTCAGCGGATCAGCTGAACAGGCGCGGGCCGCAGTGCGGCCACTGACCGGCACCGGAGCGCTGGTACAGCAGCTGGGCCCGGTAGGTCTGCTCGTCGGCCGATGCGGCCGCGGGGTCACCGCTGCCGCCCACGGAGTTCCAGGTCGCCTGCGAGAACTGGTACATGCCGCGGTACTTGCCGGTCCCGCTGACCGCGGTCGGGCGGCCGCCGGACTCGCACGCCGCCAGCGCCGCCCAGTTCAGGCCGTCGGCGGACGGCCGGTTCACCGGGCGGGCCTGGGTGCCCACGGCGACCTGCTCGTCGACCGGCTCGCGGGTGACCGAGGTCGACAGCTTCTCGCGGCTGGTCTCGGCACCGTCGACGACCGTCACGCGGTAGGTGGTGACCTGCTCGCCGTCGACCCCCGCCACGGTGACCGTCTCCTCGCCCTGGAACGCCTCGGGGTCCTGCGTCTCCACGCGGCCGTGCGGCACCGGGGTGGTCTCGGTGACCTCCGAGACCTGCACCCGGAAGACCTGCAGGCGCATCCGGTTGAGCAGCGCCTGCTCCAGGCGGAGGCTCGTGCGGTCGGTGCTGCTGAGCGCGATGCCCTGCTCGGCGAGCAGGTCGCCGGCGGTGGCGGCGGTCGTGGTGACCACCCGCTCCTGGCCGTCGGCGAGGAGCACGACCTCCTTGGGCGTGGTGATGCTCAGCCGCATGCCCTCCAGCGGCAGGCGCTCGCTGCGGCTGGCCGAGACGACCAGGCCGTCGGTGCGGAAGCCGAGCTGCTCCAGCGCCTCCTCGACCGAGAGCGCCGTCACCTGCACCTGGCGCGAGACGCCGTCGACGGTGAGCTCCAGCGGCCGCGCCCGGGTGAGGACGACGGCGTCGCCGTCGGCCACCGCCTGGTCGGGCGCCGGCAGCACGACGTCGTGCGCCGCCAGGGCCAGCCCCTCCTCCTCGAGCACCTCGGCGACCGTGCCGGCGTAGGTGCCGACGTCCCGCGTCTGACCGTCCACGGTCAGCGAGACGGACTTCTCGGCGAGGAAGAAGGCCAGCGTCCCGCCCACCAGTCCGAGCAGGACGAGGGCGAAGAGGCTGAGCTGCAGGGAGCGGCGCACGACACTTCCAGGGGTCACAGAACCCGGGCAGGAGAGCGGCGGGACCGCCGGAGCGGCCCGGTCGCATCGGCGGCTCGGGCGGCTGCGGCCAGGTTCCCCCGGCGCGGCGTCACCCGGGTCGTCGCTCCACCCCGGCTGTCGGTCACGACACGATAACGAACACTCTGCGCTTGGCTACGGCGCACACGAGTGAAGCAGAGCCCGCCGGCTGCGCTGTGTCGACTCGCCGACACGTCGCGTCATGGCCACGCCGGGACCGTCCCTCGCGCGGGGCACCGGCAGGTGCGGCCGGTCGTGACCAACCGCACGGCGCCGCAGCGCTCAGCCGGCCAGCGCCGGGGCGCTCGCGGGCACCGGCCGCAGCCAGCGCACCAGGAACGCGGCCACCGCGACCCCTGCGGCCAGCGCGGAGAACCCCCCGGCCACGAAGGCGACGGGCAGCACGTCGAACCCCTCGCCGACGCGCTCGCCGAGGTCGAGCCCGACCCGCAGCAGCAGCGAGCCCAGCGGGAGGAGGGCGCTCACGCTCGCCGCCGCGACGACGAGGTGCACCGACCACGTCCGCAGCGCCTCGTCGACGGGCACGTCGGCGCCGTCGGCGGGCATCGGACGGACGAGGGCGCGCAGCAGCGTCACCTCGGCCAGCAGCCACGCCACCAGCGGCACGACCACCAGTGCCCAGGCCACCGGCCCGTCCAGGTCACCCGAGGACCACGACCACCCCGCGAGCACCAGCTCGGCCGCGACCACGGCACGCATGGACCACACCAGCCAGCCCGAGATCTGCTCCCCCTGGCGCGGGCGGCGCGGCGGCGCGCTCAGCTGCCAGCGCGGCCGCGGCCGGGTGACCTCGGCGAGCAGCACGCCCGCCAGGGAGCCGAGCGCGAGCAGCGGCACCCAGAGGAACACCGACGCCTCGGCGAGCGCGACCACGCTCGCCACGACCCCCGCGATGCCCAGCAGCAGGCCCAGCCACCGCCAGCGCCGGCCGTGCTGCGCCTGGCGCTGCAGCGTCGCCGCCCCCTCCGGCGTCGGGGTGGCCAGCTCCACCGCGGCCCCGGCGACCGCCCGCCGTCCCGCCGCCAGCCCCCAGGCACGGGCCAGCAGCACGCCCGGCACGAGGAGAGCCACGAAGAGCACGACGGCGATGAGACGACCCACGGTGTTGATTGTCGTCCTACCGGACGACACCGCCACCAATTGCCGTCCCGATTTGCGCGGAGCCCTTCCCGCCCCTCCCCGGGGAGCCCTCCGGGCCCCGCTCGGCGCGATCAGCCGGGCTCGGCTACTCCTGCCAGGGGCCGAAGACGCGCTCGGCGGTGGTGGTGAGGGCGTCGCAGAGCCGGGTGAGGTCGGTGCCGGTGACCTCGGCGAGGGCGCGCACGGTGTGCGGCACCAGCCGCGAGGCGTTCGGCCGGCCGCGGTGCGGTGCGGGGGTGAGGAACGGCGAGTCGGTCTCCACGAGCAGCTGGTCCAGCGGGGTCAGCGCCGCGGCCTCGCGCAGGTAGCCGGCGTTGCCGAACGTCAGCGTGCCGGCGAAGGAGAGCACGAAGCCGCGCTCCACGCAGGCCCGGGCGAACGCCGCGTCGCCCGAGAAGCAGTGCATGACGACGTGCCCGGGCGCGCCCTCGTCGTCCACGACCCGCAGGACCTCGTCGTGCGCGTCCCGGTCGTGGACGACCAGCGCCACCCCGTGCCGCTTGGCGATGCGGATGTGCTCGCGGAACGAGGCCTCCTGCGCCGCCCAGCCCTCGGGGCCGGTGCGGTACCGGTCCAGCCCGGTCTCCCCCACCGCCCGCACCCGCGGCAGCGCCGCCAGCCGGTCGATCTCGGCGAGCGCGGCGTCGTCGGCCTCCCCCGCTCCGGCCTCGTTGGGGTGCACGGCCACCGCGGCCAGGACGTTGGCGTGCCGGGCAGCGAGCTCCGCGGACCACCGGGAGGAGGCGACGTCGACACCCACCTGCACCAACCGCGGCACGGTCACGGCCACCGCGGCGGCGATCTCCGCGTCGACGTCGGCGTCGGTCGACGTCGGGCCGCCCTCGGGCCGGAAGCCGTCGAGCACGATGTCGAGGTGCGTGTGGCTGTCGACCGCCGGCGCCGGCAACGGCTCCGGGGACGGCGGCGGCTCCCCCCGCCGGTTGGCGCGCGACGCGGCGCTCCGGCTCATTCCCCCTCTTCCAGCCGCCGCAGCTCGTCGGCGACGACCGACTCGTCGAGCTTGGTGAAGATCGGCGTGGGCGGGGCCAGCGGGGTCCCCGGCGCGGCCAGCGGGGTGGACGCCCAGACGGCCTGCCCCTGGTCGTAGGAGCCGGTGATGACCGGGTAAGGCGACCCGTCGTCGAGGTCGGTGACCTCCTGGATCTCCGGCGCCACCGACCACACGCCCTCGCCACCGAGCAGCTCGTGCACCTTCTGCGCCGAGTGCGGGAGGAACGGGGTGAGCAGGCCGTTGCAGTCCTTGATGGCCTGCAGCGCGGTGTGCAGCACGGTGTCCCGGCGGGCGGGGTCCTCCTTGAGCTTCCACGGCGCCTGGTCCGAGAGGTACTTGTTGGCCTCGCCGACCACCCGCATCGCCTCGGCGATGGCGGCCTTCTGGCGGTTGCGCGACAGCAGCTCGCCCACGGGGCCGAACGCGTCCCCCGTCGTCGCCAGCAGGGCGCGGTCGGCGTCGGTGAGCTCGCCCGGCGTCGGCACGGCGCCCACGTTCTTCGCCGCCATCGAGACGCTGCGGTTGACCAGGTTGCCCCAGCCGGCGACGAGCTCGTCGTTGTTGCGGCGGCGGAACTCGGCCCAGGTGAAGTCGGTGTCCTGGTTCTCCGGGCCGGCGACGGCGATGAAGTAGCGCAGCGCGTCGGCGTCGTACCGGGCCAGGAAGTCGCGGACGTAGATGACCACCTGGCGGCTGCTGGAGAACTTGCGGCCCTCCATGGTCAGGAACTCGCTGGAGACCACCTCGGTCGGCAGGTTCAGCCGGCCCAGCGGGCCCGGCGTCCCGCCCTTGTCGCCCTCGCCGTTGTAGCCGAGCAGCTGCGCCGGCCAGATCTCGGAGTGGAAGACGATGTTGTCCTTGCCCATGAAGTAGTAGGCGTCGGCGTCCGGCGTCTGCCACCACTGCCGCCAGGCCTCCGGGTCCCCGGACCGGCGCGCCCACTCGATCGACGCCGACAGGTAGCCGACGACGGCGTCGAACCAGACGTAGATGCGCTTGTCGGGCCGGTCGCGCCAGCCGTCCAGCGGCACCGGCACGCCCCAGTCGATGTCGCGGGTGTAGCTGCGCGGCTTGAGGTCCTCGAGCAGGTTGACGCTGAAGTTGAGGACGTTGGGCCGCCAGCTCTTGCGGGTGGCCAGCCAGTCGCCCAGCGCACGGGTGAAGGCGGGCAGGTCGAGGAAGTAGTGCTCCTCCTCGACGAACTTCGGGGTCTCGCCGTTGATCCGGCTCACCGGGTTGATCAGGTCGACCGGGTCCAGCTGGTTGCCGCAGTTGTCGCACTGGTCGCCGCGGGCGCCGTCGTAGCCGCAGATCGGGCAGGTGCCCTCGATGTAGCGGTCGGGCAGGGTGCGGCCGGTCGACGGGCTGATCGCGCCGAGCGTCGTCTTCGGGAAGACGTAGCCGTTCTTCAGCAGGCCGAGGAAGATCTCCTGGCTGATCTGCGCGTGGTTGGCCGTCGTCGTCCGGGTGAACAGGTCGTAGGAGAGCCCGAGGGACTGCAGGTCGCCCACGATGATCCGGTTGTTCCGGTCGGCGATCTGCCGGGGCGTGATGCCCTCGGCGTCGGCCGCGACCGTGATCGGGGTGCCGTGCTCGTCGGTGCCGCTCACCATGAGCACCCGGTCACCGGCCATCCGGTGGTAGCGGCTGAAGACGTCGGAGGGGACGCCGAAGCCGGAGACGTGGCCGATGTGCCGCGGGCCGTTGGCGTAGGGCCACGCGACGGCGGTCAGGATGTGCCGATCACTCACGTGGAGAGACTAGGCCGCTGGGCCGGGCCGGTCGCCTACGGCTGGGAGACCACCCCGGCGACCGGGCCGACCGGCTCCCCCTGGACCGGGTTCAGCACGGCGAAGCCGGTGAGCAGGAGGGCGATCCCGCCGAGGGTGAGCGCGCACAGCGGCCGGTGCGTGGCCACCGGGTCGGGCCGGCGCTCGCGGACCCGCGGCCCCTGCAGCACCCACGCGCGGGCGGAGGGCGCGTCCACCAGCAGCAGCTTGCCGATCGGCAGGGCGACGGCGGCGGCGAAGAGCAGGGGCAGCGGCAGCCCGCCGGTGAGCGCGGCCGGCAGCGGGAGCAGGACGGCGAAGCCGCCGAGCACCGACACCGCCCCCAGCTCCACCGCCGAGGTGACCACGAGCAGCGTGCGGGTGGAGCCGTCGACCACCGCCGCACCGGCACCCGCGGTGAGCACCACCCACCCGGCGAGCAGGAGCAGCGAGACGGCGACGACCCAGCCGGCCGGGCGCACCGGTGCGGCGAGCACGACGTCGGCCCGGGTCAGCCCGAGGGCCAGCAGCGCCACGGCCTCCAGCACGGAGATGACGCCGGCGGCCAGCGCCGGCACCGGGACCCGGCGCGGCCCGTGGGCGGCCGGGTGCTCCGGACGGAGGCCGGGCGCCTCGACGGTGCCGCGGACGTCGAGGACGGTGCTCGCCACGAGGAGTCTCTCCCTGACCGGTCGGGGGTTGTCTCCCGTCCCGACGGCCGGCCCGGCGGGCGGCTGGAGCACCGCGCCGGGCGGTCTCACCCCATGGGGTGGGACGGCTCCGCGTGCCCCCGGGACGCCTAGGCTGCTGGTCCCGGACGACGACCCGCGAGGAAGGCGGCACCCGCGATGACCACCCGGGAGGAGCCCCCGCCCGCGCCCCTCGGCCCGCGCACGCCTCCGACGCCGCGCCCGCAGCCGGCCGGCCCGCAGCAGCGCCGCGCCGCGCACCGCCCCGCCGAGGGCGCCGTCGTCGACTGCGCGGTCTACGTCGACGGGCAGCGGCAGGAGGCGGTGGCTCCCGCCGACGCGCTGCGCCTCGCCGAGGAGCGCGACGGCTTCGTGTGGCTGGGGCTCTACTCCCCCAGCGAGGCGGAGCTGGGCGAGATCGCCGAGCGCTACGACCTCCACCCGCTCGCCGTCGAGGACGCCGTCTTCGCCCACCAGCGCCCGAAGCTGGAGCCCTACGACGACGCGCTGTTCATGGTCCTGAAGACCGCGACCTACGTGGAGCACGAGGAGCTGACCGCCACCAGCGAGGTGGTCGACACCGGCGAGGTGATGGTCTTCCTCGGCCCCCGGTACGTGATCACGGTGCGGCACGGCGAGCACGGCGGGCTGACCGGTTTGCGCCAGCGGCTGGAGGAGCAGCGCGACCTGCTGTGCCTGGGCCCGGCGGCGGTGCTGTACGCGGTCGCCGACCTCGTCGTCGACACCTTCGTGGAGGTCGCCGCGGCCGTCGAGGAGGACGTCGAGGAGCTCGAGGCGTCGGTGTTCAGCCCCGAGCGCACCGACGACATCGGGCGGCTGTACCAGCTCAAGCGGGAGCTGATGGCGCTGCGTCGGGCGGTCTCCCCGCTGGAGGTCCCGCTGCAGAAGCTGGCCGAGCGGCCGGTCGACGTCGTCCCGGACGCGATGCGCTCCTACTTCCGCGACGTGCTCGACCACGCCATCCGCGTGCGGGACCAGGTCGGCGGGATGGACGAGCTGCTGACCTCGATCCTCCAGGCCTCGCTCGCCCGGACGACCATGGCCGACAACGAGGACATGCGGAAGATCTCGGCCTACGCCGGCATCATCGCCGTCCCGACCGCGATCGCCGGCATCTACGGCATGAACTTCGAGCACATGCCCGAGCTCGACGAGCGGTGGGCCTACCCGGCGGTGCTGCTCCTCATCGCGACGGTGATCACGCTGCTGTACCGCGGCTTCAAGCGCAACGGCTGGCTCTAGCCGGCCCGGACGCTGCCCTCGCCGGTCAGTTGCGCGCGGCGGCACCCCTCCCGGCGCCCGAGGGGTGCTTCACCGCGCACGGCCGAGGGCGCGGGCGACGCGGCCGACCAGCGCCAGCGGATCTCGGAGGTCCGCCGCGGTCACGAGGACGACGGTCCAGCCTGCCTCCCGCAGCCGGTTGAGACGCTGCCGGTCCCGTGCGAACTGACCGGCTCGGCGTGCCGGAGGGGACGTGCGCGGCCGTGGGCATCGCCGCACCGTGCCGCATCGGGCGCACCTGCGCCGACGCCGTCCACAGCCCCCGAGGCGAGTGCGCGCCGGAGCACGCCTCACCGGCGCCCGAGGGTGCTCTCGGCCGCAATCGCCGCGGCGTCAGGTGTGCTTGGCGGCGACGACGGCGTCGAAGACGGTCCGCTTGGGCAGCCCGGTCCGCTCCACGACCGCCCGGATGGCGTCCTTGCGGGTGGCGCCCGCGGCCTCCTCGTCGGCGACGGCGGCGGCGAGCTCCGGCCCGGTCAGCTCCACCGCGCGCGCCGGCGCCCCGGCCACGACCAGCGTGATCTCGCCCTTGACGCCCTCGCCCGCCCACGCAGCCAGCTCCGCCAGCCCGCCGCGCCGGATCTCCTCGTAGGTCTTGGTCAGCTCGCGGCACACCGCGGCCGGCCGGTCCGCCCCCAGCGCCGCCGCGGCGTCGGCCAGCGCGTCGGCCAGCCGGTGCGGCGACTCGAAGAACACCATCGTCCGCCGCTCGCCGGCCAGCGCCGCGAACACCGAGCGCCGCTCCCCCGCCTTCCGCGGCAGGAACCCCTCGAAGCAGAAGCGGTCCACCGGCAGGCCGGAGACCGCCAGCGCCGTCGTCACCGCCGAGGGCCCGGGCACGGAGGTGACGTCGATCCCCGCGTCGATCGCCGCCCGCACCAGCGAGTACCCGGGGTCGGACACCGAGGGCATGCCCGCGTCGGTGAGCAGCAGCACCGTGGCACCCGAGCGCAGCGCGTCGAGCAGCCCGGGCAGCCGGGCCCGCTCCACCGACTCGTGGAAGGTGACCACCCGGCCGGTCAGGGTGACCTCCAGGTCGGCGGCCAGCCGGTGCAGGCGGCGGGTGTCCTCGCACGCCAGGACGTCGGCGCCGGCCATGGCGGCGCGCAGCCGCGGGCCGACGTCCCCGGGCTGCCCGAGGGGCGCCCCACCCAGCACCAGCCGTCCGCTCACCCGCCGAGCCTGTCACGGCCGGCCCCCGCGGCCTGCCTGCAGGGGCCCGGCGCGGGCCTGCGGGCGCCGGGGACGGACGGGCCCGTTCACTACGCTGGCCGCATGGCGGTGCTGGCACCCGGGCGGGCGGAGCACGACCCGCGGGTGCCGAGGCGGCCGGTGCCCCGACGACGCCGCCCGCCGTTCCCCGCCCGCCGTCTCGACGTCGTCCCGCCACTGCCGGACGACCGGCGGACGGCGTGGACGATCGCCGCGGCGCTGGGCGCCCTGGCGCTGACCCTCCGGCTCTGGGGCATCGGCTACCCGCGGGACCTGGTGTTCGACGAGGCCTACTACCCGCCCGAGGCCCGCGAGCTGCTGACCTGGGGCTTCGAGTACAACCGCGGCTACTCCTTCATCGTCCACCCGCCGCTGGGCAAGTGGCTGATCGCGGTCGGCGAGCAGCTGTTCGGCTACAACTCCTTCGGCTGGCGCTTCCCCTCGGCCGTGGCCGGGTCGATCGCCGTCGTCCTGCTGTTCCGGCTGGCCCGGCGGCTGACCGGCTCCACGCTGGTCGGCCTGTTCGCCGGGGTGCTGCTGCTCGTCGACGGCCTGCAGTTCACGCTGTCGCGGATCGGCCTGCTCGACGTGTTCCTCCAGGTGTTCGTGCTGGCCGCCGTCGCCTGCCTCGTCGTCGACCGGGACGTGGTGCGCGCCCGGGTGCGGGCGGCCGGCGACGTCGGCGCGACCGGGTTCCGGCTCGGCCCGCGCGGCTGGCGGATCGCGGCCGGCGTGCTGTTCGGCTGCGCCTGCGCGGTGAAGTGGAGCGGCGTCTGGTTCCTCGCGTTCTTCGCCGTCCTCTCGCTGTTCTGGGACCGGTCGGCCTGGCGCGCGGCCGGCGTCCCCCGGCCGACGCGGACCGCGGCCCGGCGCGGGCTGCCCGGGGCGCTGTGGGCGCTGGCCGCCGTGCCGGTGCTCACCTACCTGGCGAGCTTCACCGGCTGGTTCCTCGGCGAGACCTCGCAGGGGCGCTCGTGGGCCCAGCGGAACCCGGAGACGGCGTTCCCGTGGGTACCCGACGCGCTGCGCTCGCTGTGGCACGAGCACGCGGAGTGGCTGCGCTTCCACAGCAGTCTGTCCAGCCCGCACCCGTGGGAGTCCGGGCCGTGGTCGTGGCTGGTCACCGGCCGGCCGATCCTGCTGTGGAACCCCCAGGGCCTGACCGACGCCGACGGCGAGCAGGTCATCCGCTACATCCTGATGGTCGGGACGCCGACGCTCTGGTTCCTCTTCGCCCCGGCCACGATCTGGCTGGTCTGGCGGATCGCCGCCCGGCGGGACCCGGCCGTGGTCCCCGTGGCGGTCGGCATCGCGGCCGGCTGGCTGACCTGGTTCCTCAACCCCGAGCGCACCATGTTCATCTTCTACATGGCGCCGGTGCTGCCCTTCTTCGTGCTGGCGGTCGCCCTGCTGCTCCAGGACGTCGTCGGCCGGCCGGGTGCCGGTGAGTGGCGCCGCCGAGCGGGGCTGGTCGCCGCGTGCGGGTACGTGGCGATCGTGGCGGCCACCTTCGCCTTCTTCTGGCCGGTCCTCACCGGCCAGCCCCTCTCGTACGCCGAGTGGGTGCAGCGGATGTGGTTCCCCTCCTGGTTCTGAGCGGCGGGCGGCTCGCTCAGGGGGCTACCGGTGGAGGACGGCGGAGTGCAGCCCGGGCGTGACCGCCGGCCGGGTGAGGGGGATGCGTGCCCGGGTGCCACCGGACCGCGGGGGCCCGACCGCCGGACCGGCACCGCAGACGACGACGGCGCCGCCGGGGAGAGTTCCCCGACGGCGCCGGTGCGTCGTGTGGTGGAGCTGAGGGGATTTGAACCCCTGACCCCCTCGATGCGAACGAGGTGCGCTACCGGTCTGCGCCACAGCCCCTTGTGCGGAGAGAAGACTACCGCCCGCACCCTCCGGCCCCGCCACCGGGGCGGGCACCCCCTGCAGTGGCCCGCCGCGAGCACGCGAGCGGCGGGAGCAGGGGTGGTCCTCTCAGCCGTTGACCACCCGGGCGGCCGGGTACTCGTCGATGTCGGCGAAGCCGATGTCGTCGTCGTCCAGCCCGACGACCGCGCTGTTCTGCCAACCGGCCGGTGCCGGGGTGCGCGCGGCGACCACGCGGCCGGGACGCAGCGCGTGCACCGGCGCCAGCGGGACGCTCGGGTGCGACAGCAGCGGCAGCGCCTCCTGGGCGACGGTCTCGTGCAGCTCCGGGGCGGTGCGCTGCGCGGGCGCCGGCGCGGGCCGGGCGGCCGGGCGGGCCGGCGTGCGGAGGGCCTGGCGCGCCGCGGCGCGGGCGGCGCGCCGGGCGGCCAACCGCTCGCGGCGGGCCACCTTGCGCAGCACCAGCACGTAGCCGACGGTCGCGAGCGTGGCGACCGCCTGGAGGGCCCACAGCCACGGGGTGAGCAGCAGCGCGCCGGCCAGGGAGGCGAGGGTGAGCAGCACCAGGCCGCCCAGCACCCGGCGGCGCACCGCGTGCACGTCCACCTTGAGCTCGCCGGAGCTGCGCAGCACCTCGCGGTCGATCGACACCCGCTCGGTCTCCGCGTGCCGGACCGGGTCCACCGCGCGCCGCCGCTGCAGGGTCCGACCCGAGTCGGCGGCCTCGACGCGGCCGTCCTGCCCGTCGCCGCGGGTCACCACCATGGGCACCAGCACGACGAACCACAGCACGACCAGAGCGGCCAGCAGCACACCCGATCCCATACGACACCACCTGTCACATCAGTCACTCGCCGGGCGAGGTTATGCACGGCGGGGGGTGGCGTCGGGGAGGCGCGCGGGCGTGTCGCCGATGTGTTGTGGGACCGGTGTGACGGGAGACGGCGTGTCCCCCGCGCCCGCCACGCCGCCGGCCACCGTGCGTGCTATGCCGACGAGCCGGTCAGTCGACGGGTCGACCCGGCGCCGACCGCTCCCAGCGGTCCAGCACCCCGGCCGGCAGGTCCTCGGCGAGCAGCGCGTAGCTCACGTGGTCGCGCCAGTCGCCGTCGATGTCGAGGTAGCGGCGCAGCAGTCCCTCGCGCTGGAAGCCCAGCCGCTCGACCAGCCGCCGGCTCGGCCCGTTCTCCGGGCGGATGTCGGCCTGGAGCCGGTGCAGGCCGGCCGGGCCGAAGGCGTGGTCGCACGCCAGCGCCACGGCCAGGGAGGCGATCCCGCGCCCGGCCACCGCGCGGTCGATCCAGTAGCCGAGGTAGCCGGCGCGCAGGGCCCCGCGGACGATGTTGTCCACGGTCACCTGACCGGCGAGGCGGCCGTCGACGCGGATCGCGAACGGCAGGGAGGTGCCCAGGCTGGCGCGGCGGGCCATGACCCGGCGCATCGCCCGGTAGCTCGCGGGGGTGTGCCGCGCCTGCCAGGAGACGGCGGCCGTGGGCTCCCAGGGCCGCAGCCAGTCCTCGTTGGCCAGCCGCAGCCGGCTCCACTCCGCGGCGTCCCGGCGGCGCAGCGGGTGCAGCTCCACCGGTCCCCGGACGAGCCGGGCGGGCCAGCCGGGGTGCAGCAGCGGATCGGTCACGGCGAGCGCGGTCAGCCGCCGAGCAGCAGCGGCATGACGGTGACCAGCCCGCCGGCGGCCACCTCGGTGACGTCCTCGTCGATGACGATCAGGCAGTTCGCCCGCGCCATCCGGGCCAGCAGGGCGTCGGTGGCCTCCCCCACGGGCTCGACGACGTAGCCACCGTCGGGGTGGCGCATGACCGTGCCGTGCAGGTACTGGCGGTACCCCAGCGGCGAGAGCAGGTGCTGGCCGGAGATCGCCTGGACCGTGCGCCGGAAGAGCTGCCGCTTGCCGAGCATCAGGCGGATGGCCGGCCGGACGAACACCTCGAAGGCGACCAGGGCGGCGACCGGCTCCCCCGGGACGAAGATCACCGGCACCTCGTCGCGCCCCAGCCGGCCGAAGCCCTGCGCGGGGCCGGGGTGCATGGCGACCTGGCTGACGCGCATGCCCCCGAGCGCGGCCAGCGCCTCCTGCACCATGTCGAAGGCCGGGCCGCTGAAGGTGCCGGAGAGCAGCACCAGGTCACTGCGCAGCAACTGGCTCTCGAGCACCTCGGCCAGCCGCCGCTGGTCGCCGGGGAGGATGCCCCAGCGGTAGGCGTCGGCCCCGGCGTCCCGGGCGGCCGCGGCCAGCGCGTAGCTGTTCACGTCCACCACCTGGCCCGGCGCCGGCGGCGAGGTGATCTCCACCAGCTCGGTTCCGGCGCTGAGCACCGCCACGCGCGGGCGGGGGCGGACGGAGACCCGGTCGCGGCCGACGGCGGCCAGCAGGCTGATCTGCGCGGGGCCGATCGGGGTGCCGACCTGCACGGCCGGGTGCCCCGGGGCGACGTCGTCACCGGTCCGGCGCAGGTAGCTGCCGACCGGGGGCGCGGCCTGCACGGCGACCCGCGCGGCGCCGCCGTCGGTCCACACGGCCGGGACGACGACGTCGGCGCCGGCCGGCAGCATCGCCCCCGTGGCGACCCGCATCGCCAGCCCCGGGCCGATCGACGACGGCTCGCCGGCCCCGGCCACGCTCTCGCCCACGACGGGCAGCTCCACCGGGCCGGCGACGGTCGCCCCCTCGACGTCCTCCGCCCGCACCGCGTAGCCGTCGAGGGCGGCCTGGTCGAACGCGGGCAGCGCCCGCTGGCTGACGACGTCCTCGGCGCAGAGCAGCCCCTGGGCGTCGAGGACGGCGAGCTCGATCGGGTCGGGCTGCGGCACGGCGGCGAGGATCTCGTCGAGGTGCCGCTCCACGGTGCGCACGAGCGGCGAGGCGTCGGAGCGCCCGTCGGCCGGCAGCGGCACCGGGCCGGTGAGCCCCCGCTGCGCCGCCGACGGGCCGGGTGCCGAGTTCGGCGACGGGCCGGACGCGGAGGCCGGCAGGCCCCCGACCGGGCCGGTCCGCCGGGGTGGGGCCGCGGGCACGTCGACCTGGGCGGTGTCCCGGTACCCCCGGAACTCGCCTCCGTTGCTGCCGTCCTCGCTCTGCCCGAGCATCCTCACCACCGTCGTCCCGCCGTGCCGTGGGCCGGCACCGCACCCCGCGGCGGCACCGCCCCCGGACGGGGCCGGCGCCGGGCCGCAGGTGCGATCGTGCCCTCGCGGCCGCCGGTCAGGACGGCGACGCGCCCTCGGGGGGCAGCTCGGTGACGAAGTCGCGCAGCCAGCCGCGCAGCGACGGGCCGAGGTCGTCCCGCTCCGAGGCCAGCCGGATCACGGCCTTGAGGTAGTCGAGCTTGTCGCCGGTGTCGTAGCGGCGGCCGCCGAAGACGACGCCGTGGACCGGCTCGCCGCGCTCGACGAGGGTGGCCAGCGCGTCGGTCAGCTGGATCTCCCCGCCGCGCCCGGGCGCGGTCTCCCGCAGCACGTCGAAGACCTCCGGCGCGAGCACGTAGCGGCCGATGATCGCCAGGCTGCTGGGCGCCTCGTCGACGGGGGGCTTCTCCACCAGCCCGGTGACGGCCACGACGTCGCTGCCGTCGCCGGTCGGCTCGACCGCCACGGCGCCGTACTTGTCGATGTTCTCCCGCCCGACGTCGAGCAGCGCGATCACCGAGCCGCCGTGCTCGGCCTGGACGGCGAGCATCTGCTCCAGCAGGTGGTCGCGGGCGTCGATCAGGTCGTCGCCCAGCAGCACCGCGAACGGCTCGTCACCGACGAAGGCGGCCGCCTGCAGCACGGCGTGGCCCAGCCCCCGGGCCTCGCCCTGGCGCACGAAGTGCACCTGCGCGACGTCGGTGGACTCGTGCACGGCGGACAGCCGCCCCTCGTCGCCCTTCTTCTCCAGGGCGGTCTCGAGCTCGGGGGTGCGGTCGAAGAAGTCCTCGATGGCCGCCTTGCCGCGACCGGTCACCATGAGCACCTCGGGCAGCCCGGCGCGGGCGGCCTCCTCGACGATGTACTGGAGGGCGGGCCGGTCGACGACCGGGAGCAGCTCCTTGGGGACGGCCTTGGTGGCCGGCAGGAAGCGGGTGCCCATGCCTGCGACGGGGATGACCGCCTTCCGGGCCGGACGGGTGGGAGGCATCGACATGCCGGGCAGCCTATCTAGGCTGCGCCGGTGAGCACCTCGCCCGACGGGGTCACCGCCAAGGCCGCGCTCCGCGCCGAGCTGCTGCGCCGCCGCGCGGAACGCCCCGGCGAGGACCGGGCGGCGGCCGCCCGGTCGGTCGCCGCGACCCTGGCCGCGCGGCTGGCCGGGATCCCGACGGTGGCCGCGTTCGTCCCCGATCCGACCGAGGCGGGCCACGGCCGCCTGCCGGGCGCCCTGGCCGGGACGGGCGCCCGCGTGCTGCTGCCGGTGGTGCCCGCCCGCGGCCGGGAGCTGGACTGGGCGGTGCACACCGGGGAGCTCACCCCGGGCCGGTTCGCGCTGCTCGAACCGGTCGGCCCGCGGCTGGGCCCCGGCGCGCTGGCCGCGGCCGGCGCCGTCGTCGTGCCGGCCACGGCGGTCGCCCGGGACGGCGCACGGCTGGGCCGCGGCGGCGGTTACTACGACCGCGCCCTGCGGCACGCCCCGGCCGGCGCGGTGCTCGTCGCCGTGGTGTTCGACGACGAGCTGGTGGACCGGCTCCCCACCGAGCCGCACGACGTCCGGGTGACCGCCGTGGTGACGCCTTCCGGCGGCTGGCAGGCGCTACCGGCGGGTCACTGACACAGTGGGCGCACCCAGCCCCCGACTCCGTGGAGTGACCGTGTCACCCGAGATCGTCACCATCGTGGCCCTCGTCGTGATCTTCGCGATCGCGACCGTCCTGCCGATCAACATGGGTGCGCTGGCCTTCGTCGCCGCCTTCGTCGTCGGCACCCTCTCGGTCGGGCTCTCGACCGACGACATCATCGCCGGCTTCCCCGCCGGGCTGGTGCTGACGCTGATCGGGGTCACGTACCTCTTCGCGATCGCGCAGAACAACGGCACGGTGGACCTGCTGGTCCGGGGGGCGGTCCGGCTGGTCGGCGGCCACGTCGCCGCCATCCCGTGGATCATGTTCGCCGTCACGGCCGTGCTCACCGCCATCGGCGCGCTCTCCCCGGCGGCGGTGGCGATCATCGCGCCGATCGCGCTCACCTTCGCCGCCCGGCACGACATCAGCCCGCTGCTGATGGGGATGATGGTCATCCACGGCGCGCAGGGCGGGGGCTTCTCCCCCATCAGCGTCTACGGCGTCACCGTCAACTCGATCGTCGAGCGCGAGGGCCTGCCCGGCAGCCCGCTGGCGGTCTTCCTCGGGGCGCTGTTCTTCAACATCGCCATCGCGCTGGTCCTGTTCTTCGCCCTCGGCGGGCGCAAGCTGCTGGGCCGCAAGGTTGCCGCGGAGCCCCTCGCCCGCACCGAGCACGCCCACGGCACGCTCGTGCGCGGCCACGGCGCGGCACCCGGCCCCGCGGTCGGCGGGGACGACGACGAGCACATCCACCCCGAGCGCCCGGCGCCCGTCCGCTTCGAGCAGGTGCTCACGCTCGTCGGCCTGCTCGTCCTCGCCGTGCTGGCGCTCGCCTTCGACCTGGACATCGGGTTCGTCGCGATCACCGTCGCCGTCGTCCTGGCGCTCTTCTCCGCCCAGCAGCACAAGGGCGCGGTCACCCAGATCAGCTGGTCGACGATCCTGCTCATCGCCGGCGTGCTGACCTTCGTGTTCGTCCTCGAGGAGGCCGGCACCATCGACTACGTCGGCGACGCCGTCATCGGCCTCGGGGTGCCGCTGCTGATCGCGCTGCTGCTGGCCTACATCGGCGGCGTCGTGTCCGCCTTCGCGTCGTCGACGGCGATCATCGGGGTCGCCATCCTGCTCGCGGTGCCGTTCCTCGAGGAGGGCTCGATCAGCGCCGTCGGCGTGGTGGTCGCCCTCTCGGTCGCCTCGACCATCGTCGACGTGAGCCCGTTCTCCACCAACGGCGCGCTGGTCCTGGCCAACGCGCAGGACGTCGACCGGGACCGGTTCTACAAGCAGATCCTGGCCTACGCGGGGATCGTGGTCGCCGTCGGACCGCTGCTGTCGTGGCTGGTGTTCGTCGTCCCCGGCTGGCTGTGACCCGGCTGGCCAGAGATACCTCAGCGCTGAGACACTTCCGGAGCGCAGCCACCGGAGCCGCGCCCCCCGACCGAGGGAGCAACCATGCCCGGACCGCTGGACGGCGTCCTCGTCGTCGACCTGACCCGCGCCCTCGCCGGGCCGCACGCCGCCATGATGCTCGGCGACCTGGGCGCGCGGGTGATCAAGGTGGAGACGCCGGGAACCGGCGACGACACCCGCAGCTGGGGGCCGCCGTTCGTGCAGCCGGACAGCGGTGACCGGGAGTCGACGTACTTCCTCTCGACGAACCGGAACAAGGAGTCGATCACCCTCGACCTCAAGGACGACGCCGACAAGGCGGTGCTGACCCGCCTGCTGCAGCGCGCCGACGTGCTGATGGAGAACTTCCGGCCCGGCACGCTGGCCCGGCTGGGCTTCGGCACCGACGTGCTGGCCGAGCTCAACCCGCGGCTGGTGACCCTCGCGATCAGCGGCTTCGGGCACGACGGCCCCGAGGGCGGCCGCGCGGGCTACGACCAGATCGCCCAGGGCGAGGGCGGGCTGATGTCGCTCACCGGGTCCGGGCCGGAGGACCCCCAGCGGGTCGGCGTCCCGATCGGCGACCTGCTGGCCGGCATGTACGGCGCCTACGGCGTGCTCGCCGCGCTGATCGAGCGGGACCGGACCGGCCGCGGCCAGGTGGTGCGCACCTCGCTGCTCGCCGCGATCGTCGGCGTGCACGCCTTCCAGGGCACCCGGTGGACCGTCGCCGGCGAGGTCGGCGCCGCGCAGGGCAACCACCACCCCTCGATCGCCCCCTACGGGCTGTTCCGCTGCCAGGGCGGCAGCGTCCAGGTCGCCTGCGCCAACGACTCGCTGTGGCGGAAGCTGTGCGCCGAGTTCGGCTTCGACCCCGAGGCCCCCGGCATGGTGACCAACGGCGACCGGGTGGAGCACCGCGCCGAGGTCATCGCGCTGCTCGAGGGGGCGTTCGCGGACATCCCCGCCGAGGAGCTGCTGGCCCGGCTGGCGAAGGTCGGCATCCCCTCGGGCAAGGTGCGGTCGATCGACGAGGTGTACGGGTGGGACCAGGCGCTCTCCCAGGGGCTGCTGGTCGACGTCGACCACGCCACCCTCGGCCGGCTGCAGCTGCCCGGGCCGCCGCTGCGCTTCTTCTCCCCGGGTGCCGACGGCGAGACCGAGACGACCCGCCGCGAGCACACGGCTCCCCCGGTGCTGGGCGCCGACGGGGACGCCATCCGCGCCTGGCTGGACGGGTCCGACGCGTGAGCGGCCGCCCGGACGCCCGCACCCTGCGCGACCTGGTCCTCGACCCCGGGTCGTGGCAGTCCTGGGACTCCCCCGTCCCGACCCGCGACGTCCCGGCCGACTACGCCGCCGACCTCGCCCGCGCGGCGGAGCGGTCGCGGCAGGACGAGTCGGTGATCACCGGCGAGGGCCGGCTGCGCGGGCGCCGGGTGGCCGTCGTGGCCGGGGAGTTCGGCTTCCTCGCCGGGTCGATCGGGGTCGCCGCCGCCGAGCGGCTGATCGCGGCGGTGGAACGGGCCACCGAGGAGGGGCTGCCGCTGCTGGCGGCGCCGGTCTCGGGCGGCACCCGGATGCAGGAGGGCACCGTCGCCTTCCTGCAGATGATCGGCATCACCGCCGCCATCGCCCGGCACAAGGAGGCGGGCCTGCCCTACCTCGTGTACCTGCGCCACCCCACCTTCGGCGGCGTGCTCGCCTCGTGGGGGTCGCTCGGGCACGTGACCATCGCCGAGCCCGGCGCCTCGATCGGCTTCCTCGGCCCGCGGGTGTTCGAGGCGCTGTACGGCGAGCCGTTCCCGGCCGACGTGCAGACCGCCGAGAACCTGGCCGAGCACGGCCTCATCGACGCCGTCGTCCCGCCCGAGCAGATCGCGGAGGTCGCCGACCGCGCGCTGCGGGTGCTCTCGGCCCGCCAGACGTGGCACCTCGACGTCCGGGACGCCGAACGGCCGACGGCGGAGGACGGCACGGACACGGACGACCCGGAGGACGGTCGCAGCGCCTGGCAGGTCGTCACGGCGTCGCGGCGGGAGGACCGCCCCGGCGTGCGGCGGCTGCTGCGGACGGCGGCGACCGACGTCGTCGGGCTGTCCGGCACCGGCGCCGGTGAGAAGGACCCCGGGCTGCTGCTGGCGCTGGCCCGCTTCGGCGGGGCGCCGTGCGTGGTGCTGGGGCAGGACCGGCGCGGGCAGTCGCTGTCGGCGCCCCTGGGGCCGGCGGCGCTGCGCGAGGCGCGACGCGGCATGCACCTGGCCGAGCAGCTGCGGCTGCCGCTGGTGACGCTCATCGACACCCCCGGCGCGGCGCTCTCCCGTGAGGCCGAGGAGGGCGGCCTGGCCGGCGAGATCGCCCGCTGCCTGCACGACCTGGTCGTGCTCAAGGCGCCGACCCTCGCGGTGCTGCTGGGCCAGGGCACCGGCGGGGGCGCGCTGGCGCTGGTGCCGGCCGACCGCGTCCTCGCCGCCGCGAACGGGTGGCTGGGCCCGCTGCCGCCGGAGGGCGCCAGCGCGATCGTGCACCGCACCGTCGACCGGGCCGGCGAGATGGCCGCGCACCAGGGCGTGCGGGCCACCGACCTGTGGCGGGCGGGGATCGTCGACCGGGTGGTCCCCGAGCGGCCCGACGCAGCCGACGAGCCGGCCGAGTTCTGCCTGCGGCTGGGCCGGGTGCTGGGCGAGGAGCTGGCCGGGCTGCTCGGCCGCGACGACACCGAGCGCTTCCGCACCCGGCTGCACCGCTACCGCCACCTCGGCCGCTGAGCTGCCGGGACGATCAGGTGTCCTGGTCGTCAGGGGTCCTGGCTCACGGTGGAAGGTGAGCCAGGACCGCACCAGCTGAGCCAGGATGGCCGCGTGGACCGCCGACCCGTGCGCCGGCTCAGGCCCGACCCGGCCGCACCGCCGCACCCGGTGGACGCGTGGCCGGCGACCGTGCCGGCCATCGCGCAGGTCCTCTGCGAGGGGCTGGAGCTCGGGCCGGGCGCGACGGTGCTCGTCGGCGAGAACGGCTCGGGCAAGTCGACGGTCCTGGAGGTGCTGGCCGCGGCGCTGGGGCTCAACTCCGAGGGCGGGTCGGCCGCCGCCCGGCACCGCACCCGGAGCAGCGAGCCGGGCGGTCTCGACCTCGTCGTGGAGCGCAGCCCCGGGGCTCCCCGCTGGGCGTACTTCCTGCGGGACGAGACGCTGCACGGCCTCTACAGCTACCTGGAGGAGAACCGGAACCCCCAGCGCGCCGAGACGGCGTTCCACGAGCTCTCCCACGGGGAGGCGTTCCTGTCCCTCTTCGGCGACCGGGCCCGCGGTCCGGGCCTGTACGTGCTCGACGAGCCCGACGCCGCCCTCTCCTTCACCGGCGTGCTCTCCCTCGTCGCCCGGCTCGGCGATCTGGTCGCGCGGGGCGCGCAGGTCGTCGTCGCCACCCACTCCCCCGTGCTGGCCGCCCTGCCGGGTGCCCGGCTGCTCGAGGTCGGCCCGTGGGGCCTGCGGGAGACCACCTGGGAGGAGCTCGAGCTGACGGCCCACTGGCAGCAGTTCCTGACCGATCCGGGCTCCTTCCTGCGCCACCTGGGGTGAACACCCCCACGGCGGGCGGCAGTGGGACCATGGACCGGTGGACAGCGACGCGGAGCGGACGCCGGACCCCGTGGTGCGCCCGGCCCCGCACCGGTGGTTCTGGTACGCGCTCGGTGGCGGGCTGCCCGCGCGGCACCGCGGCTGGGTGCTGCACGACACGACGACCGGCACCTGGTGGGCCCGTCACCTCCTCCGGACGATGGTCCAGCTCTCGATCCCCATCGCGCTGGTCGTGGCCTTCCTGCCCGCCTCGTGGGAGCTGCGGCTGGCGGTCGCGGGCGGCGGCATCTTCCTGGCGCTCATCTACTCCCTGGCCTACATGCCCGAGACCACCGAGAACCGGGTGGTGAAGGCCGGTTACCCCGCCGGCACCGCGACCGCCGCCCGGGAGCGCGCCGGCCTGGCCGGCCAGCAGGCCGAGAGCGAGCGCAAGCGCGTCGCCGCCGCCCGCCGGGCCGCCCGTTACCGGGAGCGCCAGGGCCGCTGACGCCGGGGCGGCGGGGTGGCAGCATCCTGCCCGTGACCAGCGGAGCCGCCGCCGACCCGCACCTGCGCGACCTCGCGCGGCTGCGCCGCGTCAAGGACCGGATCGACCGCGAGTACGCCCGGCCGCTGGACGTCGCAGCACTCGCCCGGGGCGCCCACCTGTCGGCCGGGCACCTGAGCCGGGAGTTCAGGCGCGCCTACGGCGAGTCCCCCTACGCCTACCTGATGACGCGGCGCATCGAGCGCGCGATGGCGCTGCTGCGGCGCGGCGACCTGACGGTCACCGAGGTCTGCTTCGCGGTGGGCTGCTCGTCGCTGGGCACCTTCAGCACCCGCTTCACCGAGCTGGTCGGGGTGCCGCCGAGCACCTACCGGCGGGAGGCCGCGGCGGCCACGGTGGGCATCCCCCCGTGCACCGCCAAGCAGGTCACCAGACCGGTCAGGAATCGAGAAGCGCCGGCACCGGCGCCGTCCCTAGCGTGACCGGCATGGACCTCACCATCCACCACACCTTCCTCCCGCACGACGACCCCGAGGCCTCGCTGGCCTTCTACCGCGACGCCCTCGGCTTCGAGCTGCGCAACGACGTCGGCTACGAGGGCATGCGCTGGCTCACCGTCGGCCCGGCCGACGGTTCGGCGACCTCGATCGTGCTGCACCCGCCGGCCGCCGACCCCGGGATCACCGAGGACGAGAAGCGCACCATCGCCGAGATGATGGCCAAGGGCACCTACGCCTCCGTCGTCCTCGCCACCAAGGACGTCGACGCCGCCTTCGACCGCATCCAGGCCACCGGCGCGGAGGTGATGCAGGAGCCGACCGACCAGCCCTACGGGGTGCGCGACTGCGCGTTCCGCGATCCCGCGGGCAACACCGTCCGCATCCAGGAGCTGCGCTGAGATCCGGCCGCCCGGACGGTCATCCCTGTCGGACACCCCTGGTAGACACCGGGCCCTCGCCACACGGGCGGGGGCCCGGACGGACGGAGAGACGATGAGCACGCTGACCGAGCCGATCTCGGTGCACGCCGCCGACGCCCACGACCTGATCCGGGTGGTCGGGGCGCGGCAGAACAACCTGAAGGACGTCTCCGTCGAGATCCCCAAGCGGCGGCTCACCGCGTTCACGGGGGTCTCCGGGTCGGGCAAGAGCTCGCTGGTCTTCGGCACGATCGCCGCCGAGTCGCAGCGGATGATCAACGAGACCTACAGCGCCTTCGTGCAGGGCTTCATGCCCTCCCTGGCGCGCCCCGACGTCGACGTCCTCGAGGGCCTGACGACGGCGATCATCGTCGACCAGGAGCGCATGGGGGCCAACCCGCGCTCCACCGTGGGCACCGCCACCGACGTCAACGCGATGCTGCGGATCCTGTTCAGCCGGCGCGGGGAACCCGCCCTCGGCTCGCCGAACGCCTACTCGTTCAACATGCCGTCGATCTCGGCCAGCGGGGCGATCACCGTCGAGCGCGGCGCCGGCGCCAAGGCCGAGAAGGTGACGTTCACCCGCCTCGGCGGCATGTGCCCGCGCTGCGAGGGCATGGGCTCGGTCAACGACATCGACCTGACGGCGCTCTACGACGACGCGAAGTCGCTCGCCGAGGGCGCCCTGACGGTGCCCGGCTACAGCATGGACGGCTGGTACGGCCGCATCTTCGCCGGCGCCGGGCTGCCCATGGACAAGCCCATCGCGAAGTACACGAAGAAGGAACTGCACACCCTGCTCCACGCCGGCCCGACCAAGGTGAAGGTCGAGGGGGTCAACCTCACCTACGAGGGGCTGATCCCGAAGATCCAGAAGTCGATGCTCAGCAAGGACGTCGAGGCGATGCAGCCGCACGTCCGCCGCTTCGTCGAGCGGGCGGTCACCTTCACGACCTGCCCGGACTGCGACGGCACGCGGCTGAGCGCCGAGGCGCTGTCGTCGAGGATCCGGGGCAAGAACATCGCCGACCTGTGCCGCATGCAGATCAGCGACCTCGCCACCTGGCTGCGCGACCTCGACGACCCCTCGGTGGCGCCGCTGCTGGCCGGGCTGCAGCACACCCTGGACTCCTTCGTCGAGATCGGGCTGGGCTACCTCTCCCTGGAGCGCCCGGCGGGCACGCTGTCGGGCGGCGAGGCGCAGCGCACCAAGATGATCCGCCACCTCGGCTCGTCGCTGACCGACGTCACCTACGTCTTCGACGAGCCCACCATCGGGCTGCACCCGCACGACATCCAGCGGATGAACGACCTGCTCCTCCGGCTGCGCGACAAGGGCAACACCGTGCTGGTCGTCGAGCACAAGCCGGAGGCGATCGCGATCGCCGACCACGTCGTCGACCTCGGCCCGGGCGCCGGCACCGAGGGCGGCGAGGTCGTGTTCGAGGGCAGCGTCGAGGAGCTGCGGCGCTGCGGCACCCTCACCGGCCGGCACCTCGGCGACCGCGTCGCACTCAAGGCGGAGGTGCGGCAGGCCACCGGTGCGCTGCAGATCCGCGGGGCGCGGCAGAACAACCTGCAGGGCGTCGACGTCGACATCCCCACCGGCGTGCTGACCGTGGTCACCGGCGTCGCCGGGTCGGGCAAGAGCTCGCTGGTCCACGGCAACCTCGCCGGCAGGGAGGGCGTGGTGGTCGTCGACCAGTCCGCGATCCGGGGGTCCCGCCGGTCCAACCCCGCCACCTACACCGGCCTGCTCGAGCCGATCCGCAAGGCGTTCGCCAAGGCCAACGGCGTGAAGCCCGCGCTCTTCAGCGCCAACTCCGAGGGCGCCTGCCCGACCTGCAACGGCGCCGGGGTCATCTACACCGACCTCGGCGTCATGGCGACGGTGGAGTCGACCTGCGAGGAGTGCGAGGGCAGGCGCTTCCAGGCCGCGGTCCTCGAGTACCGGCTGGGCGGCAAGGACATCGCCCAGGTGCTGGCCATGAGCGTGGCCGAGGCCGAGGGGTTCTTCGGCGGCGGGGAGGCGCGCACCCCAGCCGCGCACGCCATCCTCGACCGGATGGCCGACGTGGGGCTGGGCTACCTGACGCTGGGCCAGCCGCTCACCACCCTCTCCGGCGGCGAGCGCCAGCGGCTGAAGCTGGCCACCCGCATGGCCGAGAAGGGCGGCGTCTACGTCCTCGACGAGCCGACCACCGGCCTGCACCTGGCCGACGTGGAGAACCTGCTGGGCCTGCTCGACCGGCTGGTCGACTCGGGCACGACGGTGATCGTCATCGAGCACCACCAGGCGGTCATGGCGCACGCCGACTGGATCGTCGACCTCGGTCCCGGCGCGGGGTCCCGGGGCGGCCGCGTGGTGTTCGAGGGCGCCCCGGCCGATCTGGTCGCCGCCCGGTCCACCCTCACCGGGGAGCACCTCGCCGAGTACGTCGCCGGCTGAGCAGCCGGGGTCCGGCGCTATCATCGCCGGGTGACGATGATCGCGCGGGCCGCCCGCCCCGCCGACGTACCGGTCGACGAAGCGGCGGCGCTGTCGGCCGCCGCCTGCCTGTTCCGCAGTCTCGGGGACCCCAGCCGGCTGGCGATCGTCCGCCACCTCGCCCTCGGCGAGCACAAGGTGGTGGAGCTGACCCGCCACCTCGGGCTCGCCCAGTCCACCGTCTCGGCGCACCTGGCGTGCCTCCGGGACTGCGGCCTGGTCACCTCCCGTCCGCGGGGACGTGCGTCGCTGTGGTCGCTGGCGGCGACCCCGGAGGTGCTCGGGCTGCTCGCCGCCGCCGAGCAGCTGCTCGCCGCCACCGGCGATGCGGTGACGCTGTGCCCGGCCTACGGCGAGGAGCCGGCCCGGTGAGCGCCGCGACCACCACTCCCCCGGCCGCCGAGGAGCGCGCGCGCCTCGGCCGCCGCGCGCAGCTGCTCACGGGCACCGCCGTCGCCTACAACGTCGTCGAGGCGGTCATCGCCATCGCCGCCGGGCTGGCCGCCGGGTCGGTCGCGCTGATCGGCTTCGGGCTGGACTCCGTCGTCGAGGTGTCCAGCGGGCTGATCATCCTGTGGCAGTTCCGGCACCACCTCCCGGAGTCGCGGGAGCGGCAGGCGCTGCGGCTGATGGCCGTCTCCTTCTTCGCCCTGGCCGCCTACGTGACGTTCGAGTCGGTGCGCGCGCTGGCCACCGGCGGCGACCCGGACGCCTCGCCCGTGGGCATCGCGCTCGCCGCGGTCTCCCTGGTCGTCATGCCGTTCCTCTCCTGGGCCCAGCGCCGCACCGGCCGGGCGCTCGGCTCCGGCGCCGTCGTCGCGGACTCCACCCAGACGCTGCTCTGCACCTACCTGAGCGCCGCCGTCCTCGCCGGGCTGGTGCTCAACGCGTGGCTGGGCTGGAGCTGGGCCGACCCGGTCGCGGGCCTGGTCATCGCCGCCGTCGCGCTGCGCGAGGCGGTCGAGGCGTGGCGCGGCGAGGGCTGCTGCGCGCCCGGCCGCCCGGCTCCGGGCGCCGGGGTGGACACCTGCTGCGCGACCTCGGGCGACAGCTGCGGTGCGTCCGCGCGGACATCGCGGTGAGCGGCGCGCACGACCACGGGCACGCCGCCGCGGCCGGGAACCGGCGGCGCCTGGCGGTGGTGCTCGCCCTGACCGCGAGCGTGCTCGTCGTCCAGCTGGTCGGCGCGCTCCTCTCGGGTTCGCTGGCGCTGCTCGCCGACTCCGCGCACGCCGCGACCGACGCCGCCGGGCTGGTCATCGCGCTGGTCGCGGCCACCCTCGCCGCGCGGCCTGCCACGTCCCGGCGCACGTGGGGCTACCGGCGCGCGGAGGTGCTGGGCGCGACGCTCCAGGCCGCCGTGCTGCTGGCCGTCGGCGGCTACATCGCGGTGGAGGCGTTCGCCCGGCTGGCCGACCCGCCGCCCGTCGCCGCCACCACCGTGCTGGTGTTCGGCGGCATCGGGCTGGCCGCCAACCTCGCGGGCATCGCGGTGCTCACCCGCGGCGGGCACGGCGGCAACGTGAACATGCGGGCCGCGCTACTCGAGGTGGTCAACGACGCGCTCGGCTCGGTCGCGGTGCTGGTGGCGGCGGCCGTCGTCGCGCTGACCGGGTGGCTGCAGGCCGACGCCGTCGCCTCGCTGGTGATCGTCGCGCTGATCGTGCCGCGCACGATCAAGCTGCTCCGCGAGACGGTGTCGGTGCTGCTGGAGAGCACCCCGCCGGGGCTGGACCTCGACGCCGTGCGCAGCCACCTGCTGTCGCTGCCGCACGTGGTCGGGGTGCACGACCTGCACGCCTCCCAGATCACCAGCGGGCTGCCGGTCCTCTCGGCGCACGTCGTCGTCGAGGACGGCTGCTTCCACGACGGGCACGCCCCGCAGGTCCTCGACCAGCTCCAGGCCTGCCTCGCCGAGCACTTCCCGCTGAGCATCGAGCACTCCACCTTCCAGCTCGAGACCGCCGCGCACGCCCACCACGAGCCCGCCGCCCACCGCTGACCGCCCCGCTATCGTCGGCCGACGCCGTCGCGAGCGAGGAGCACCGTGAGCACAGGTCCCGCCCTGGTCCGGCGGCTGGGCACCACGGACGCGGTGGTCATCGGGCTCGGCTCGATGGTCGGCGCCGGGGTGTTCGCCGCCTTCTCCCCCGCCGCGCAGGCCGCCGGCGCCGGCCTGCTGATCGGGCTGGCGCTGGCGGCGGTGGTCGCCTACTGCAACGCCACGGCGTCGGCGCAGCTGGCCGCGCAGTACCCCACCTCGGGCGGCACCTACGTCTACGGCCGCGAGCGGCTCGGCCCGTGGTGGGGGTTCCTCGCCGGATGGGGCTTCGTCGTCGGCAAGACCGCGAGCTGCGCGGCGATGGCGCTCACCTTCGCCGCGTACGCGGCGCCGGCCGGCTGGGAGCGGCCGGTCGCCGTGGCCGCGGTGCTGGGCCTGACGGCGGTCAACTACCGCGGCATCACCCGCACCGCGGGGCTGACCCGCGTCATCGTCAGCGTCGTCCTGCTCGCGCTGGCGGTCGCGGTCACCGCGAGCCTGCTCGGCGGCGGGGCGACGACGGACGGGCTGAGCGGGTGGACGCTCGGCGAGGGCGGGGTGCACGGCGTCCTGCAGTCGGCCGGCCTGCTGTTCTTCGCCTTCGCGGGTTTCGCGCGGATCGCGACGATGGGCGAGGAGGTGCGCGACCCGGCGCGGACCATCCCGCGGGCCATCCCGCTGGCGCTGGGCATCGCCGTCGCCGTCTACGCGGTGGTCGCCGTGGCGGTGCTGGTGGCCCTCGGTCCGGACGGCGTCGCCGCCACCGCGGCGCCCCTGGCCGCGGCGGTGGACGGCGGCGGGTGGACGTGGGCGGAGCCGGTCGTGCGGATCGGCGCCGCCGCCGCCTCGCTGGGTGCGCTGCTGGCGCTGGTCGCCGGCATCGGCCGCACCGGCCTGGCGATGGCCCGGCAGGGCGACCTCCCCCGCTTCCTGGCGGCGGTGCACCCGCGGTCCTCCGTGCCGCACCACGCCGAGCTCGCCCTGGCCGCGGTCGTCTGCCTCCTGGTGCTCACCGTCGACCTGCGCGGCGCGATCGGCTTCTCCTCCTTCGGCGTCCTGCTGTACTACTCCGTCGCCAACGCGGCCGCCTTCACCCAGGACCGCCCGCACCGCCGCTTCCCCCGGCCGTTGCAGGTGCTCGGCGTGGTCGGCTGCCTGGTGCTGGTCGTGTCGCTGCCCGTGGAGGCGGTGGTCGGCGGCGCGATCGTGGTCGCCGTGGGCGCCGCCTACCGGCTGACCCGGCTCCGGCTCGCCACCCGGTAGGCGCGGCGGCACGCGGCCGGGGTGCGCCTGCCCGTCCCGCGGGGAGGCGGGCGCCGCGTGCGCGGTACAGGATGGGTCCGGGCAGCAGGAGCATCCGGGGAGGCGGGCAGCATGGCAGCGGACCCCGGCCGGACCCGCACGGACGCGGCCCGCCCGGACCGTCGCCGGTCGCTGCTCGTGGCAGCGGTCATCGGGATCGGCCTGATGGCCGCCGTCGACGAGATCGTCTTCCACCAGGTGCTCGCCTGGCACCACTTCTACGACCGGTCGACCAGCAGCGTGGCCCTGATGTCCGACGGGCTGCTGCACGCCGCCGAGCTCGTCCTGCTGGTCGCCGGCTTCTTCCTCTTCGCCGACCTGCGACGACGGCACGCGCTCGCGCCGCGCTCCGCCTGGGCCGGGCTGTTCCTGGGGCTCGGCGGCTTCCAGCTGTTCGACGGCCTGGTCGACCACAAGGTGCTGCGCGTGCACCAGGTCCGCTACGGCGTCGACCTGCTGCCCTACGACCTGGCCTGGAACGCCGCCGGCGGCGTGCTGCTCCTGGTCGGCGTCGTGCTGGCCGTCCGCAGCCGGGACGAGGGGCGCACCGCGGGAGCTGCCGGCCGGGCCGGCTGACGTGCCGCACGAGCACGCCCGGCGGCCGGCGTCGCCACCGGCCACTGGATCGCCACGATCCTCCTGGCGGGCGCGGCGGTCGCGGTCTACCTGGCCGCGACCGGCCGCGCGCAGCGTCGGCTGCAGCGGCCGTGGCCGTCGGCGCGGACCGCCGGCTGGACGGCGGGCGTCGGCCTCGTCGCCGCCGCGGTCTCCCCGCCCGTGGCGGCCTTCGCGCACCGGGACCCGACCGGGCACATGGCGCAGCACCTGCTGCTGGGCATGTTCGCGCCGCTCGGGCTCGTCCTGGCGGCGCCGGTCACGCTGCTGCTGGGTGCGTCCTCGACACCGGTGCGCCGGCGCATCGGCACGGTCCTCGGCAGCCGGTACCTGCACGTGCTCGGCCACCCGTTCACCGCGGCGGCGCTCGCCACCGGCACCCTCTACCTGCTGTACCTCACGCCCCTCTACGCCGCGACGACGGGCAGCGCGCTGCTGCACGCCCTGGTGAACGTCCACTTCGTGCTCGCCGGCAGCCTCTTCGTCTGGGCGATCGCGGGCCCCGACCCGGCTCCGGGGCGGCCGGGCATGGGAACGCGGCTGGTCGCCCTGCTCGCGTCCACCGCCGCGCACAGCTACCTCGCCAAGCTCCTCTACGCCCACGCCGCGCTGTTCCCGCCCGGGGCGGCGCACGCCGTGTCGCGGGACGAGCTGGCCGCCCGGTGGATGTACCACGGAGGGGACGTCGCCGAGCTGCTGCTGGCCATCGCCCTCTTCACCGCCTGGTACCGCGGCCGCGTGCCGGCCAGGGCCGCGGACCGCACGACCGTGGGCGCGGTCGCCCCCGCCGGCGCGACGCGGACGTGATGCTCGCCGGCAGACGTGGACGACGGGTCACCGCATGGCGCATCATTGGCAGTCTCCGGGTGCGAGTGCCAACCCGGACCCCTCACTCCGCTCGACCAGGGAGAGCCACGCCGTGCCCACGTACCAGTACGCCTGCGCCAACGCCGAGGGCAAGCACGAGTTCGAGGTCGTGCAGTCCTTCACCGACGCCCCGGTGACCGAGTGCCCCGAGTGCGGCGCCGCGGTGCGCAAGGTCTACGGCTCGGTCGGCGTGGTCTTCAAGGGCTCGGGCTTCTACCGCACCGACAGCCGCTCCACCGGCAAGACCTCGGAGAAGGCGGGCAGCAACGGCTCGTCGGGCACCTCCTCGACGCCGGCCAAGGAGAGCTCCTCCCCCGCCCCCGCCGCGACCCCGGCGGCGACCTCCGGCAGCGCGGCCAAGGCCGCCAACTAGCGCGACGGCGGTGGGGCCCTTCCACAGCCCCACCGCGGTTCCACAGCCCGCGCCCGATCGCTCCGCGCGCCGGCCGCGCCGGGCAGGGTCGGAGGCGTGTTCCGCCCGCGCCGCCCCCGCTTCCCGCTGCTGACCGCGCGCCGGCTGGGCGCCACGCTGCTGGCCGCGCTCGCCCTCGGGCTGGCGCTGCGTCCCGCACCGGCCCCCACCGGCGGCCCCGAACCGCCCGGTGCCGAGGTCGTCGTGGCGGCCGCGGATCTGCCCGCCGGCACCGCGCTGGGCAGCGAGCACCTGGCGCTCGTCCGGCTGCCGCCCGGGGCGGTGCCCGACGGTGCGACGTCCACCCCGGAGGAACTGGCGGAGCGGGTGCTCGCCGGGCACGTCCGCCGCGGCGAACCGCTCACCGACGCGCGGCTGGTCGGGGCGGGGCTGACCGCCCTGCTGCCCGCGGGCCAGGTCGCCGCTCCCGTGCGGCTGGCCGATCTCGCGGTCGCGGCGCTGCTGCGCGCCGGCGACCGGGTCGACGTGCTGGCGGCCGGCCCGGACGCGGGGCCGGCCGAACGGGTGGCGGCCGGCGCGCTGGTGCTGGCCGCCCCGGCCGGGGACGACGGCGCCGGTCTGCTGGTCCTCGCCGTCGACGGGGACACCGCGGCCCGGCTCGCCGCCGCAGCGGCCAGCGCCACGCTGACGGTCAGCCTGCCGCCGCCACGACCCGGCGCGGCCCCCGCCGGAGGCCCGGGCGAGCGAGTTGGATGAACCCCATGCTCAAGGGATTCAAGGACTTCCTGCTCCGCGGCAACGTCGTCGACCTCGCGGTCGCCGTCGTCGTCGGCGCCGCGTTCACCGCGGTGGTGAACTCGTTCACCGAGTCGTTCCTCGAGCCGCTGATCGGCCTGGTCGGCGGCGGTGGGGTGGACGGGGGCACCGTCACCGTGGACGGCCAGGTGTTCACCTGGGGCAGCTTCGTCAACCAGGTGATCACCTTCGTGCTGACCGCGGCCGTCGTCTACTTCGTGGTCGTCACCCCGATGAAGAGGCTGCTGGAACGGCGCGCGACGGGCGAGGAGCCCGGCCCGGTGGCACCCACGCAGGTCGAGCTGCTGGTCGAGATCCGCGACCTGCTCCGTGCGCAGCAGCAGCAGGACCCTCGTGCCCCCCACCACTCGCAAGCTCGCGGCGGGACCCTGCACGAGGGCCGTTAGTCGCTGCCCCAGTGCGGCGGCCGGTCCTCGTGGTAGCGCCGGTCGTCGTCGGAGCCCTCGGCGGGCCGCTCCCCCCAGCCGACGTCGGAGTCGTCCGGCGCCCGGTCCAGCCGCAGCGGCTGCGCGGGCGGCGGCGCCTCGAGGGGCAGCGGCTGGCCCAGCCCCTCCAGCACCTGCGCGGCGGGCAGCGCGGCCAGCACCGCGCCGGGCACGGCCAGCTTGCTGCCGCGGGTGCCCGAGCCGATGACGACCACCTCGGCATCGGCGACGGCGGCGTCGACGAGCACCGGCCAGGCGGCGGGCAGCCCGACCGGGGTGATGCCGCCGTAGGCCATGCCGCTCCCGGCGACGGCGACGTCCTGCGGGGCGAACGACGCCTTGCGGGCCCCCAGGTGCCGCCGCACCAGCCCGTTGACGTCGGCCCGGGTGGTGGCGAGGACCAGGCAGGCGGCCAGCGTCGTCTCCCCTCCCCGGCGGGCCGCGACGACGACGCAGTTGGCCGACGCGGCCAGCGGCACCCCGTAGGCCTCGGTGAAGGCGGCGGTGTCGGCGAGGTCGTCGGCGATCTCCGCGACCCACACCGGGCCGGCCAGCACCGGCAGCGCGGCGGCGACCGGCGGGGCCAGCAGCTCGGGCCGCTCGGCGGCGGGCGACCAGATCAGCGAACCGAGGACGGGCGCGGCGGGGTCGGGCATGCCCCCGATCCTCCGGTATGCGGCCACCGGCCCTGCTGGCGGGATCCGCGCGACCGGGGGCCGTGAGCCGGCTGTCGGCCGGCCGGGGACCGCGTCAGGATGGCGCCATGATCGGTCAACTCCACTCCGTCGTGCTCGACGCACCCGACGCGCACGCCCTCGCCGGTTTCTACGCCGACCTGCTCGGCATGGAGATCAGCCGGGGCGGGCCCGGCGACGACTGGGTCGTCGTCACCGGCGCCGGCTACCGGCTGGCCTTCCAGCAGGCGCCGGATCTCCAGCCACCGGACTGGCCGGACCCCGACCGACCGCAGCAGTTCCACCTCGACATCCGGGTCGCCGACATCGAGGAGGCCGAGCCGAAGGTGCTGGCGCTGGGCGCCCGGAAGCTGCCCGGCGGCGGGGGCGACTTCCGCGTCTACGCCGACCCGGTGGGCCACCCCTTCTGCCTGGTGTGGGACGCGTGACCCGGCCCGACCGCCCGGCGAGCGCGTTCGTCGCCGCGACCGGGTTCGAGGTCACCGAGGCCACCGGCACCCGCGTGGCCGGGCACGTGCAGCTCGGCCCCGAGCAGCACACGCCCTGGGGGGTGGTGCACGGCGGGCTCTACTGCACGGTGGTCGAGTCCGCGGCGAGCATCGGGGCGAGCCTGGCGGTGCGCGACCGCGGCCAGTTCGCCGTCGGGGTGAACAACAGCACCGACTTCCTCCGCAGCGTCACCGAGGGGCGGGTCGACGTCGTCGCCGAGCCGGTGCAGCAGGGCCGTACCCAGCAGCTGTGGCAGGTGGCCCTCACCCGGGAGGACGGCAAGCTGGTCGCCCGCGGGCAGGTGCGGCTGCAGAACGTGCCGTTGCCGGGCTAGCCCAGGACGGCGGGGTCCAGCGTCACCCGGAACAGCGCGCGCGGGTCCTGGAGGGTCGCGGGTGGCCGGGCGGCCGCCCGCGGCACCACCCGGTCCCAGCGGGCCGGCCGGCGGTGCGGCAGCAGCTCCCGCCCCTGGAACAGGTACTCCCCCGCCACCTCGCCCAGCAGCAGCCCGGCGCCGTGCTCGACCGGCAGGGCGACCGGGTCGCCGGGTCGCACATCGTCGAGGAAGGCCGAGAGCTGGCGCAGGTCCTTGGCGGGGCGGCGGCCGGAGATCTCCCGGGACAGCGCCCGCAGCTCGGCCGGCGCCATCCCGCCCGCGTCCACGTCGATGCCCGACTGGGTGCCCAGCCCCACGACGCCGGCAGCCAGGCAGGCGCCGAGCTCGTTGTGCGACCGGGGCCGCACCACCCACACCGGCACCCCCTCGGGCCCGGGTGCGGGCGGGACGTCGTCGGGCCCCGGCCACAGGTAGGGCAGGTCGTCGGGCTCGGGGCCGAAGAGCTCGGTGAACCGGCCGCGGTAGAACTCCGGGTCCTTGGCGACCAGGTTGGACCGGTGCGAGCGGTGCAGCTCCTCGTCGCCCACCCAGGAGGGCAGCAGGCCGGCCGCGGCCAGCTCCGCCTGCGACCGGCCGACGACCTCGGGGGCGAACTCCCCGATCTGGGCCTCGGTGGTGTCGGCGAAGCCGCGCTCGCGCCACACCCGGGCCATCGCCAGCCCGTAGGCCACCAGGGCCGGCGTCCGGCCCTTCCACATCAGGACGGCGGGGTGGCTGGCCCAGCCGTAGTCGGGCAGCTCGAGGGCCCGCAGGATCTGGAGCGTCTCGACCCGCTGCTTGCCCAGGCGCGGGTTGTCCAGCAGCCGGGCGCTCTCCTCGAAGTCCGCCACCGGCAGGAAGGTCTGCATCGCCGGGCTTCCTGCCCTGCCGCGGCGCGGGCGAACCGTCGGACGCGGGTGGGCCTCATCCCCCGAGCGCCCGCAGCGCCGCCTCCCAGCGCGCGCGCCGCGCGGCGTCGTCCTGCTCCCACCAGGGGGTGCCGCGCTCCCCCAGCCCCGTCTTGGCCAGCTGCACGCGGGCCCGGGCCGCGGCCACCGCGTCGTCGTCGCCCCGGCCGGTCCGGACGGCGGAGCGGGCCACGCCGAGGTGGTGCAGCAGCCGGGCGCGGACGTCGTCCGGCAGCGCGGGGTCGGCGGCGCGCCAGCGGCGGCCGTCGACGACGATCCACCGGCCGTCGTCGGTGCGCCCGACCTCGCGCGTCACGCCAGCCGGCGGGCGAGCTCGGGCAGCACGACGCCCAGCGGCGCGTCGAGCTTGAGCGACGCCTTGGCGTCGCCCCGGGTGGCCCCGGAGTTGACGATGGCGACCGGGATGCCCCGCTTGGCGGCGTGGATGACGAACCGGTAGCCGCTCATCACGGTCAACGACGAGCCGAGCACCAGCAGCGCCCGGGCGTCGTCGACCAGGGCGAAGCAGGCGTCGACCCGGTCCCGGGGCACGGTCTCCCCGAAGAAGACGACGTCGGGCTTGAGCGGTCCGCCCCCGCAGGCGAGGCAGTCGACCATCACGAACCCGTCGAGCGCCTCCTCGGGCAGCTTGACGTCGCCGTCGGGGTTGACCTCGTCGGTCGGCTCCGGGCGGAAACCCGGGTTGGCCGCCCGCAGGCGGAGGTCCAGCGCCGCCCGGGAGGCCACGTCACCGCAGGCCAGGCAGACGGTCCGGTCCAGGCCGCCGTGCAGCTCCAGGACGCCCACCGCGCCGCCGGCCTGGTGCAGCCCGTCGACGTTCTGGGTGACGACCTCGGCCACCGCCCCGGCCCGCTGCAGGGCCGCGACCGCCCGGTGCCCGGCGTTGGGCCGGGCCCCGGCGATCTGCCGCCACCCGATGAAGCTGCGAGCCCAGTAGCGGTGCCGGCCCCGCGGGTCGCGGGTGAACGTCTGGTAGGTCATCGGCGTGTGCCGGCGGAGCGATCCGGTGGCGCCCCGGTAGTCGGGGATGCCGGAGTCGGTGGACAGCCCGGCACCCGAGAGGACGAGCGCCCCGCCCCCGGCGAGCAGGTCGGTCAGCCCGGAGAGCCCGTCGACGGCGGGTGGCGCTGCGGTCACCCGCCCATCGTCCCTGGCGGACGGCGCGCGCGCCGCCGGCGGCCGTGTGTAGCCCGCGGCCTCCCCGGTCACCCTCTCCCGGGACCGCCCGCCCGCACCCGAGGAGGCCGACCATCGACCGCCGCGCGCACGCACGATCCCGGGGAACCACGTGACCGGCGGGTGGTGGTGGGACGCCCTCGGGCTGGCGATCGTGGCCTTCGCCGTCGTCGACGAGGTGCGGACGACGCTCGCCGTCGCCAGCGGACCCGGTCCGCTGACCCGGCTGGTCACCGGCGCGGTGTGGCGGCTGGCCCGGAGGCCTGCCGTCGCCGACGCCGCGGCGGTGCGCGCCGTGGGCGGCCCGGGCGTCATCCTCGTCGGGCTCACGGTCGGCGCCTGGTTCAGCCTGCTCTGGCTCGGCTGGTCGCTGGTGTTCCTCGGGGACGGCCGCGCGGTCGTCGGCTCCTCGACCGGGGCACCGGCGTCGCTCTGGGAGCGCTTCTACTTCGCCGGGTACAGCATCGCCACCCTGGGCAACGGCGGCTACCAGCCCGACGGCGCCGGCTCCCAGCTGGCCACGATGGCCGCCGCGCTGAGCGGGATGCTGCTGATCACCCTCGGGGTCTCCTACCTGACCTCGGTGATCTCCGCGGTGGTCGTCAAGCGCAGCTTCGCGGCGGAGGTGACCGGCTTCGGGCAGACGGGTGCGGACATGGCCGCCGGCCTGACCACCCCGGGCTCGGTGGTCCCGGCGGTGGTGCCGCTCTCGTCGCTGTCGTCGACGCTGTCGACGCTGGGCCAGCAGCACCGGGCCTACCCGCTGCTGCACGCCTACCGCCCGCGGGACGCCGATCTCGGCACCGCACCGGCGGTCGCGGTGCTGCTCGACGCCACCCTCGCCCTCTCGGCCGCGGCCGACCCCGCCGACCGGCTCCCGGCCGGCCTGCGCCGCTCGGTGGTCTCGGCCGTCCAGCAGTACGTCGAGCACGCACCCGTGACGGGGGGCGAGGAGGCCGGTCCGGCGCCGGGCCTGGATCCCGGGGCCATCGGCCGGGCCGGGCTGCGGGTCGACACCGGGCAGCTCGCCGCGCTCACCGCGGAGTGCGCCGGGCTGCGCGACGAGCTGTGCCGGCGGATCGAGGCGGCCGGTTACCGCTGGCCGGGCGGGGAGCGCTCGCCGTCCTGACGCCCTCCGGGCTCAGCCGGCGGTGACCTGCTGCTCGAGCCGGTCGAGCAGCGCGTCCTGGATGCGGGCCAGCCCCTTCGGGGCGAAGGTGCGCTCGAAGAACCCGCCGATGCCGCTCGCGCCGGTCCAGGTCGTGCGCGCCCGCACCGTGCTCACCCCGGCGTCCGCGGGGCTGACGGTCCAGGTGGTCACCATGCTGGAGTTCGTGTCGGTCTCCACGAGCGCACCGTCCGGGGTCTCGGTGACGACGACGTCCTGCTCGCGCACCCGCTTGGAGGTGGCCTGCAGGCGCCAGTGCACCTTCGTGCCGGCGCCCTGGCCGCCGGCCTCCACGCGGTACTCGCTGTACTGCTCGGGGAGCACCTTCGGCCGGGTGACGGCGTAGTCGGCGAGCGCGGCGCGGACCACGTCCGCCGGGGCGCGCAGGACACGTTCGGTGGTGGCGACGACCTGACCCATGCCGCCCATCCTGCCCTCCGGCCGAGCGGCTACGCCCGCCCCTCCTCGTTGTTGAGGTAGGAGCAGCGGAACCGGGCACCGGCCATGGCCTCGGTGAAGCGCGCCTCCCAGAGCGGGTCGTCCGCCGGGAAGGTCTCGAACACCCGCTCCTCGAGCACCTCCGGGTGCCCGTCCGGACCGGGGCAGCTGCGCCGCAGCAGCACCCGGGTCACGCCGTCGACCTCGTCGTGCGCGGCGTGCCAGCGGGCGGCCGCGACCGCCCGCTCCCGCAGCGCCCGCTCGCGCGCGGGCAGCGCCCGGCCGGCCGGCTGCGGCACCGAGACCCACCAGACGACGATCCCGGCGAGCAGCACGACCAGCAGCAGCGCGGTCAGGAGGCCGACCATGCCAGCACGGTAACCCCGTGCGGGCCGGGCGGCGGCCTGCCGTCAGACCTCGACCGGGGCGGCGGTCAGGTCGTGCGAGCCGCAGGTGCAGCCGTTGCGGGCCGACAGCACCATCGAGACGGCGTGCGCGCGGTCGCGGGCGCCGAGCTTGCGCAGGATCGCCTTGACGTGCGACTTCACCGTGTCCTCGGAGATGAACAGGTTCTCGCCGATCCGCCGGTTCGACTGCCCCTGGACCAGCTCGTCGAGCACGTCGGACTCGCGGCGGGTCAGCGGCACCGCGGGGGTGAGCTCGCGGGCGACGGGCACAGCCGTCCCGGCCTCCACCCGGCGGATCTGCGGGTCGACGACGGTGCGGCCGGCGCGGGCGGCCAGCACGGCCCACCCCAGCAGCGTGGCGGAGGTGTTCATGAGCAGGTAGCCGCGGATGCCGGCGGCGAGCGCCTCGTTGACCACGGCCGGGTCCTCCGAGGTGGCCACGGCGACGACGGCGGTGCGCGGGAAGCGGCGGCGCAGGTCGCGGACGGCGGTGAGCGTGGCGCTGCGGCCGGAGCCGAGCTCGACGACCACCGCGTCGGGGCGGGCCGACTCGGCGAGCACGAGGGCTCGGCGCGGCTCGCCGGGCGCACCGACGACCTGCAGGCCGGCGGTCTCGTCGATCATGCCGACCAGGCCGCGACGCAGGACGGGCGCGTCGGCGAGGACGAGGACCCGGGTGACGCCGGTGGAGATGGACACGCTGGTTGCTCCGCTCACGTTCGGTGACGACGACCTGACCTGCACTCCATCGGCCGGGTGAACGCGGTGCTTGAGCGGCCTGCCGGGATCCCGCCCCCGGTACGCACCGGTCAGGGACGCAGGGTGCCGGTGCGGGTGAGCTCCTCGGCCACCGCGTGGAGCTTGCGGTTGCTGTCCTGGCTGACCTTGGCGAGCAGGCCGAACGCCTGGTCCGCGGTGATCTTGAACCGCTCCATGAGGATGCCCTTGGCCTGCCCGATGACGTCCCGGTGGACCAGCGCCGCGCTCACGTGCTCGAGCTCCTGCGCATCGGCCACGGCGACCGCGGCGTGGCTGGCCAGCAGCAGGCCGACGTGCTCGGACTCGTCGCCGAACGCTGCTCCCCGGCCCGACATGAGGTTCAGCGCGCCCAGGTTGTCGCCGTGCACGAACAATTGGAAGCACAGCAGGCTGCGCACGCCCAGGTCGGTCGCCCGAGCGGCGAGGTACGGCCAGCGCGCGTCGCCGGCCAGGTCGTCGACCCGGACGGTGCGCTCCCTCAGCAGGGCGTCGACGCAAGGCCCCTGGCCGGTCTCCCCCTGCAGCCGGTCGAAGCTCCGCGGCAGGTCGCCCGTGGCCGCCGCGGAGTAGACGTGCGCCTTCCGCGTCATGCTGATGGACGACTCCTCGGCGCCGGGCACCATGCGCACCGCCAGGGCCACGATCTCGTCCATCACCTCCTGCGGGCCCGACCGCTCCTGGAGGTCGCGTGCCGCATCGGCCAGCCGCCGGGCGAGCTCGCCCTCGCCCGCGGCCGTGCCGGTGCCCTGGGACGAGGGCTGCCCGCGCCCGGGCGGGTGCTCTTCCCGGCTCGTCGTCATCGACCGAGACTGCCACGTCACGCGGGGCGCGGGAACGGGCGGCGACGCGCGGTGCCCCCGGCAGGATTCGAACCTGCGACACACGGTTTAGGAAACCGATGCTCTATCCCCTGAGCTACGGGGGCCACGGCGCGCTGGACCACCGCGCCGGACCGACGCCCAGAGGCTAGCCGGTGGCCCCGCGGAACCACCGCAGCACCCGACTCGTCGGTACGGGAGAGAGAGCGGACGCTTCCAGCGGGTTACGGTGCTGGGGAACGAGCCGAGCCCCGGCAGCGTCGCCGGGGGTCAGGAAGGTGGGTCGCAACGATGGAGACCACGGTGGTCGACGTCCCCGAGCGGGGGCGCTTCGAGGTCCGGCAGGGCGAGCGCGTCGTCGGACTGGCCAGCTACCACGTCGACAACGGTCAGATGACCCTCCCGCACACCGAGGTGGACCCTGCCGTGGGCGGGCAGGGGATCGGCACGGCGCTGGTCGCCGGCGTCCTCGACGCGGCGCGCGAGCGCGGGCTGACCGTGCTCCCCTACTGCTCCTTCGTCCGCCACTACATCCAGCAGCACCCCGAGCTGGTCGACCTCGTCGCGGCCGAGGACCGGCCGCACTTCGGCCTGGAGCCCGCCGAGCGCTGAGCCGGCGTCCGCCGGGCGGGCGGTCCGGGGCGCCACCTAGGCTGCCCGGGTGCCCGAAGGCCACACGCTGTTCCGCCTGGCGCGGCACCTCCAGCTCCCCTTCGCCGGCCGCCCGGTGCACGTGACGAGCCCGCAGGGCCGGTTCGCGGCCGGCGCCGCGCTGCTGGACGGCCGGGTGCTCGACGAGGTGTTCTCCTACGGCAAGCACCTGTTCGCCCGCTTCGGCGGCGACCACCTGCACGTGCACCTGGGCCTCTACGGCACCTTCCTCACCGGCACCGGCACGCCCCCGGTGGCCAAGGGGGCGCTGCGGATGCGCTGGGTGGCCGACGGGCCCGACGGCGCCGGGGTGTGGGCCGACCTGCGCGGCCCGACCGCGTGCGAGGTGCTCCCGACCCCGGAGGTCGAGCGGATCCTCGGCCGGCTGGGGCCCGACCCGTTGCGGCCGCGTGCCGACGGCGCGGTCGCCCACCGGCGGATCGCGGGCAGCCGCACGGCGGTGGGTGCCCTGCTGATGGACCAGTCGGTGCTCGCCGGCGTCGGCAACGTCTACCGCGCCGAACTGCTGTTCCGGCACCGCGTCTCGCCGTTCCGCCCCGGCAAGGCCGTCGGCGCCGACCTGTGGGCAGCCATGTGGCGGGACCTGGTGACCCTCATGCGGGCCGGGGTCCGCATGGGCCGCATCGTGACCACCCGCCTCGAGGACCGCTCCCGCCGCAGCGGGGCGGTGACCCGGGAGGACGCCCACTACGTCTACCGGCGCACCGGGCTGCCCTGCCGGGTCTGCGGCACCCCTGTCCGCACCGAGGTGATGGCCGGCCGCAACCTCTACTGGTGCCCGGTCTGCCAGGCCGCCTGAACCCACCGGCCGGCACCGGCGGCGCGTGTACCGTCGAGGAGGATGAGACGTCGGTCACGCTGGGCGATCACGGTGACCGCGGTGGCCGGGCTGGTCGGGTTTCCCACCGCGGCCTCGGCCGCGCCGGTGGAGCGGGAGGCCCCGCGGATCAGCACGGGTTACGACGTCTCCCACCCGCAGTGCGGCGACGACCTCCCCGACGATGCGGCGTTCGCCGTCGTCGGCGTGAACGGCGGGCTGGCCACCCGCACCAACCCCTGCCTCGCCGAGCAGCTGGAGTGGGGCGCCGGCTCGTCGGGCGAGGTGCCCGGTCAGCCGCCGCTGCAGCTGTACCTCAACACCGCCAACCCCGGCCAGGTGCGCGACCGGGTCGTCACCTGGCCCTCCGCGGGCGAGACCCCCTACGGCGAGTGCGACGGCGCCAACTCGATGGCCTGCAGCTGGCAGTACGGCTGGGAGCGGGCGCGCACCAGCGTCCAGTGGTTCTTCCGGCCCGCCGCGCGGTCGGTGCCGCTGGACAGCCGCCCCGAGCACTACACGTGGTGGCTCGACGTCGAGACGATGAACACCTGGCAGCAGGGATCCGCCGACGCCCGCGCGCGCAACCGGGCGACGCTGGAGGGGATGACCGAGTACCTGACCGAGCGGGACGGCCGGGTGGGCGTGTACTCGACGGGCTACCAGTGGGGCCGGATCGTCGGCGACGTGCCCGCGGCGAGCAACCTGGCCGACCTCGACAGCTGGCTCGCCGGCGCGGACGACCGGGCCGACGCCCGGGACCGCTGCGACGCCGACCCGCTGGTCCCCGGCGGCCGGGTGGCGATGGTGCAGTGGGTCGAGGACGACCTCGACCACAACCACGCCTGCCGCAGGGGCGCGAGCGGCTAGAGAGCGCCCTTGCCCGGCTCCCCCGCCGGGACCGGGGTCAGCCGGCGGACGTCCAGCGGCGCGGCCAGCTTGCCGGCCAGCGCCGCCCCCAGGGTGCTCAGCGCCTCGGCCTTGCCGTGGGTGCGCAGCGCCTCGGGGCTCTCCCACCGCTCCACCATCACGAAGACGCCGTCGCCCTCGTGCAGCGCGTAGAGCTCGCACCCGGGCTCCGCGTGCACCTGCGGCACGGCGGCGAGGATCGCCTCGCGGACGGCGTCCACCGCCTCGGGCTTCGGGGTGATGGTGGCGACGACGACGACGGACACGGGGCCCTCCTGGGGACGACGGGGATCGAAGCGCCCGGACGGTTGCCCTGGTGGCGCGGCCCCGGCCGGGCCAGGATGCCAGGGTGGTCGACGACGGCACTCCCCCTCCCCCGGCTGCTGACCACCCGCTGCGCGTCGCGGTCGTCGGCGCCGGACCGGCCGGCATCTACGCCGCCGACGCGCTGACCCGGCAGAGCGAGGTACCGGTCGCCGTCGACCTGGTCGACCGGCTGCCCACCCCGTTCGGCCTGGTCCGCCACGGCATCGCCCCCGACCACCCGAAGATGCGGGCGATCCGCGACACGCTCCACCGGAGCCTGGACCACCCGCTGGTGCGGTTCGTCGGCAACGTCGAGGTGGGCACCGAGCTCCCGCTGGAGGAGCTGCGCGCGCACGTCGACGCCGTCGTCTACACCTACGGCGCCGCGCTCGACCGGCACCTGGGCATCGAGGGCGAGGAGCTGCCCGGCAGCCTGGCCGCCACCGACCTCGTGGCCTGGTACACCGGCCACCCCGACGCCGACCGGGCCACCGTGGAGGCCGCCCTGACCGGTGTCCGGCGGGCGGTGGTGATCGGCGTGGGCAACGTCGCGCTCGACGTCGGGCGCATCCTCGCCCGCACCGGAGCGGAGCTCGAGCCGACCGACATGCCCCAGCACGTCATCGACGCGCTGGCCGCCGCCCCCGTCGAGGAGGTGACGGTGCTCGGCCGCCGCGGCCCGGCGCAGGCCACCTTCACCACCCAGGAGCTGCGCGAGCTCGGCGGGCTGGCCGCGGCCACCGTCCTGGTCGACCCCGCCGACCTCGAGCTCGACGCCGAGACCGAGGCCCGGGCCGCCGCCGACCGCAACGCCACCCGCAACCTCGCCGTCCTGCGCGAGTGGTCGGCCCACGCGCCGGAGCCCGGCCGCACCCGGCTGCGGCTGCGCTTCTTCTCCCGCCCGGTGCGGCTGCTGGGCACCGACCGGGTCACCGGTGTCGAGGTCGAGCGCACCGCCGTCGACGGCGACGGCCGGGCGATCGGCACCGGCGAGTTCGAGGTCCTCCCGGCCGACCTCGTGGTCCGCTCGGTCGGCTACCTCGGCACCCCGCTGCCCGGGCTGCCGGTCGACGGGCGCACCGGCACGGTCGCCCACGACGGCGTCGGGCGGGTGCTCCGCGACGGGCGCCCGTCGCCCGGCGAGTACGCCGCCGGGTGGATCAAGCGCGGCCCCACGGGGGTGGTCGGGCACAACAAGCACGACGCCCGGGAGACGATCGCCGCGCTGCTGGCCGACGCCGCCGACGGCACGCTGCGGGTGCGCGGGCCGGTCGACGACCTGGTGCGCACCCTGCGGGCCCGCGGCGCGGAACCGGTGCTGCTGGACGACTGGCGGGCCATCGACACCGCCGAGCAGGCGCTGGGCGCGAGCCGCGGCCGGGCCCGGACCACCCTGCACGAGCGCGAGGGGCTGCTGGCCGCGGTCCGGGCGGCCGCGGCCCGGGGCCGCTGATTCAGCGCAGCACGGCGAGCAGTTCCCGCGCCGACGCCTCGTCGGCCGCGGCCACGAACCGGATCAGCGCGCCGGTGTCAGGTGCCAGCCGCAGCGGTTCCCCGCGGTCGGTGAGCACGGTGCCCCCGGCCGCGAGCAGCACCGCCAGCCCACCGGCGACGTCGTGCACGTGCGTGCCACCGCGGTCCAGGTCGTGCCAGGCCGCCGCCGCGCCGTCGGCGACCAGGCAGAGGTCGACCGCCGTGCAGCCGGTGATCCGCACCCGGCGGGCCGTCGCCGGCACCGCCACCGCGGTGCCCCGCGGCCCGCTGGGGACGACGACGGTGCCGCCGGGCCGGGTGCGCACCGCTACCCCGTCCCGGACGGCGCCGTGCCCCTCGACCGCCGCCCAGCGCCGGCCCGAGGAGAGGTCGGCGACCTGCCCGGCGACCGGGCGGCCGCCGTCCACCAGCGCGGCCGAGAACGCCCACGGCGGCAGCCCGGCGGCGAAGTTGCCGGTGCCGTCGAGCGGGTCGAGCACCACCCACGGCCGACCGGCGTCCACCACGGTGTCGCGGCTCTCCTCGCTGAGCACCGGCACGCCCAGCGCGCCGAGCACCTCGACGGCGGCGTCGTGGGCGGCCGCGTCGGCGGCGAGCGCCGGACTGCCGTCGCGCTTGGTCCGTGCCTCACCGGTGCCGTGCGCGAGCGCCACCGCCGTCTCCACCCGGGTGGCCGCCAGGGCCGCGAGGTGCGCGAAGCGCAGCGCCAGCGGCGCGTCCGCCGGGGGCGGGGGGACGTCGGTGCACCGGCCGGTCGCCAGGTGCCGTACGCGGTCGCAGCCCCACCCCGCCGCGGCGGCGAGCACGGCCGGGTGGTCCAGCGGCACGCCGGCCCTTCGGATGACCACGGCGGAGGCGGTGGCCTCGTCGGTCCACTGCCGGCGGACCAGCACCACCTGGCCCTCGTCGCCGACCAGCACCCGCGCCCACGGGTCGAGCACCGCCGGGGCCAGCGCGGCCGGCGAGAGCCCCAGCCCCTCGGCCGCCACCGGCAGGTCGGCGCTGGTCGCCGTGCGCAGCCCCGCCTCAGCCACTGTTGCGCAGCGCGGTCGCGATGCCGTTGATGGTCAGCTGGATGTTGCGGCTGGTCAGCTCGTCGTCCTCGCCGCCCCGCCGTCGCCGCAGCATCTCCACCTGGAGGTGGTGCAGCGGCTCCAGGTAGGGGAAACGGTTGCGGATCGACCGGGCCAGCGACGGGTTGTCGGCCAGCAGCTCGTCGCCGGTGACCGCCAGCGCCATCCGGCGGGTGCGCTCGTGCTCGGCGGTGATCCGGTCGAACACCCGCGCCCGCAGCTCCTCGTCCGGGACCAGCTCGGCGTACCGGGCAGCGAGCCCGAGGTCGGTCTTGGCCAGCACCATCCCCATGTTGGACAGCACGGTGCGGAAGAACGGCCACCGGCGGTGCAGCTCGCGCAGCTGCTCCAGCCGCTCGGCGGAGTCCCCGACCCACCCCTCCAGCGCCGACCCGGTGCCGTACCAGCCGGGCAGCATGATCCGGGTCTGCGACCAGCTGAACACCCAGGGGATCGCCCGCAGGTCGGCGATGGAGTCCCCGGCCTTGCGCGAGGGCGGGCGGCTGCCGATGTTCAGCTCGGCCAGCTCGCCGATCGGCGTGGCCGCCCGGAACCACTGCACGAACCCGGGGGTCTCGTGCACCAGCTCCCGGTAGGCCCGCTGCGCCCGGGCGGCGAGGTCGTCGAGCAGGGCGTAGGCCTCGTCGGCGTCGGCGCCGAGGCCCTCGACGTCGAGCAGCGTCGACTCCAGGGTGGCGGCGACCAGCGCCTCCAGGTTGCGCCGCGCGAGGTCGGGGTCGGCGTACTTCGCGGCGATGACCTCGCCCTGCTCGGTGATCCGCAGCGCCCCGGCCACCGCGCCCGGTGGCTGGGCGCGGATCGCCTCGTAGCTGGGCCCGCCGCCCCGGCCGACGGTGCCGCCGCGGCCGTGGAAGAGGCGCAGCCGGATGCCCTCGCGGCGGGCGAGCTCCACCAGGTCGAGCTCGGCGCGGTAGAGCGCCCAGTTCGCGGCGAGGTAGCCGCCGTCCTTGTTGCTGTCGGAGTAGCCGAGCATGACCTCCTGCACGTTGCCCCGGTTGGCCAGCAGCGACCGGTACAGGGGCTGGTCGAGCACCGCGCCGAGCGTGGTCGCCGCCGCCTGCAGGTCGTCGATCGTCTCGAAGAGCGGCGAGATGCCCACCGGGCAGGTCGGGCCGTCGGGGCCCGCCGGGTCGAGCAGGCCGACCTCCTTGAGCAGGACGGCGACCTCCAGGACGTCGCTCACCGACTCGCACATGCTGATCACGTAGTTGGGGATGGTCCGCGGGCCCAGCAGCGCCACCCGCTCGGCCGCGGCGAGCAGGACGTCGATCTCCTTGCGCGTCTCCTCGGAGAGCTCGGCGTCGGGGCGCACCAGCGGGCGGCGCAGCGTCAGCTCCCCGGCGAGGAGCTCCACCCGCGCGGCCTCGTCGAGCCCGGCGTAGTCGTCGCACACCCCGGCCCAGGCGAGCAGCTCCCCGACGACCTGCTCGTGCACCGACGAGTTCTGCCGCAGGTCCAGCCCGCACAGGTGGAAGCCGAACACCTCGACCGCCTCGCGCAGCCGCCGCAGCCGGTCGTCGGCGAGCGCACCGGCGCCGTGGCTGCGCAGCGAGGCGTCGACCACGTCGAGGTCGGCCCGCAGCTCGTCGGGGCCCTCGTACGGGGGCAGCGCCGGCAGCGGGCCGGTGTCGGGGGGCTCCGCGCCGGGCACCCGGGCGGCGGTGGCCGTCAGCCGCGCGGAGATGCCGGTGAGGGCCCGCCGGTAGGGCTCGTCGGCGCGGAACGGTGAGTCGTCCCGGGACACCTCCGCGAGGTGGTAGAGCGCCGGCGTCGGCGTGACCAGCCGGTCGGACATCGACAGCTCGCTGCGCAGCGCCGCGAGCTCGGCCAGGTGGTGGGCCAGCGCCGTGCCGGCCTGCCGGGAGGTGGCCCGGCGCAGCGCCTCCGCGGTGACGAACGGGTTGCCGTCGCGGTCGCCGCCGATCCAGGAGCCGGGCAGCAGCAGCGGCCGGCGCAGCACCCCGGCCCCGGGCCAGCGCTGCTCGACCGCGCGGCGCACCTCGGCGTTGATCGCCGGCACCACCTCGAACAGGGAGAGCTCGTAGTAGCGCAGCGCCTCGTCGATCTCGTCGGTCAGCCGCAGCCGGGACAGCCGCAGCAGCGCCGTCTGCCAGAGCGTGAGCACCGAGCGCCACAGCCGGGCCGACCACTCCGGGTCGACGTCGCCGTCGGCGGCGCGGTCCCGCTGCCGGATCAGCTCGGTGACCTGGCGCTGGACCTGGAAGACGGTCTTGCGGCGCACCTCGGTGGGGTGTGCGGTGACGACGGGGCAGACCAGGGCGCCGGCGAGCTCGCGGGCCACGGTGTCCTCCGCGACGCCGGCCTCGTCCAGCAGGGCGAACGCCGCGGCCAGGCTGCCCTGCTGCGGCGGGGACCCGGCACGCCGGTGGTGCCGGCGGCGGCGCTCGTGGTGGATGTCCTCGGCCAGGTTGGCCAGCAGCGAGAAGTGGCTGAACGCCCGGATGACGTGGTTGGCCGAGCGGACGTCCAGCCCGGCGAGGCGGGCGGCGAGCCCGGCGCGGTCGACCTCGGAGCGGCGGATGCGGAAGGCCTCCACCCGGGTGGACTCGACCAGCTCCAGCACCTCGGGCCCGGCCTGCTCGCCGATGACCTCGCCGAGGACGCGTCCCAGCAGCCGGATGTCCTCCCGCAGCGGTTCGTCGTCCGCCCGGTCAGCGGTGCCGGGAGCACCGTGGCGGCGGAGGTCGGCGACGTCGACAGTGGCTTCGCTCACACCTGCAGTATCGGGGACGCGGGTGACGCGCTCGTGTCGCCCCCGCTACGGGCTCGTCCAGGGGCTCGCCGACGGCGACGACATCGGCGAACTCGGGCCCTCCGGCTCCCCGACGGCCCGAGAACGCCGATCTCGCCGGCCGGCCGCGGCGCGGTCGACGGGCCCGCGGTCCTTCAGTGCTCCAGCTCCCGCAGGCACTGCGCCGCGAGCTGGTCGCCGGCCGCGGCGCCCAGGCGGAACTGCTCCACGGCGCCCTCGAGGTCCCCGCGGTCGGCCAGCAGCACGCCGAGGTTCTGGTGGCAGTAGGCGTCGCCGGCGGCGATGCCGCTGCGGTAGGCCTCCTCGGCGGCCTCCTCGTCGCCGAGCTCCTCGCGGTAGAGGTTGCCCAGCGGGAGCCAGGCCACCTGCTCGCCGAGCTTGGCGCCCCGCTCGAGCACCGACCGGGCCTCGGCCGACCGGCCGGTCTCGCGCAGCAGGTGGGCGAGGTCCGCGCGGGCGGCCGGGAAGTGGTGCTGACCGGCACGCAGGTCGTCCTCCAGCGCCGGGTCCAGCGTGGAGCACCAGCGCCAGCAGGCGACGACGGCCGCCGCCTCGGCGTCGCCGGCGGCGGCGAACTCCTCCGCGACCGCCATGGCCTGCTCGCGCTCCCCCTGCTCGCGCAGCAGGAACGCCAGCTGCAGGCCACCCTCCAGGTCGCCGGCGGTCGCCGCCCCCCGGTAGGCGCGCATCGCGCCGGCCAGGTCGCCGAGGTCCTCGAGCACCAGGCCCAGGTTGCGCCAGGCGTCGGCCTCGCCGCCGCGCAGGGCGACCTCGTAGGCCTCGACCGCTTCCTCCCAGCGCTGCTGGGCGGCGAGCGAGTTGCCGAGGTTGAACGCGGCGACGGAGTCGCCCAGGTCGAACGCGCGGCGGAAGCAGGCCTCGGCATCGGTCTGCCGGCCGGCGTCGGCCAGGTCGCAGCCGAGGTCGATCAGGGCGTCGGCGTCGTCGGTGGCGAGCAGCCGCCGCAGCCGCACGTCCAGGTCCTCGGTCATGCCGCAGATGATCGCGGCGAGGGGGCGCGCTGCGCGCCCCCTCGCCCCCCGACCTCACCCCAACGGAGCGGCACGGGGCCGGCCGGTCACCCGATCAGCCGACCCGGGCCGCCCATCAGCTGCCGAAGGCCTCCCGCCAGGCCGGCAGGAGGGACCCGCGCACCCACTCCAGGTAGGGCTCCTGCTGGTCGCCACCGATCTGCACGAGGGCCAGGTGGGTGAAGCCCGCCTCGGCGTACTCCCGGGCGCCCTCGATCACCGCCTGGACGTCGTCGCCGCACGGGATGGACCCGGCGACGTCGTCCGGGGTGACGAACTGGCTCGCGGCGTCGAAGGCGCTGGTGCCGGGCAGCTCGGCGTTGACCTTCCAGCCCAGGCCGAACCAGCGGAACAGGCCGTGCGCCCGCTGCACGGCGGCGTCCCGGTCCGTGCCGAAGCTGATCGGCATCTGCGCGACCTTCGGCTTCCCGGCGCCGCCCGCGCTCTCGAACTGCTCCACGAGCTCGCTCATCGGATCGGTGGCGACCAGGACGTCGGCCAGCTCGCCGGCGATCGTCGCCGCCTGCTTGCCGCCCGCCGCGAAGCCGATGGGCACCCGCTTGTCCGGCAGGTCCCACAGCTTGGCGGACTCGACGTCGAAGTGCTCCCCGCGGAAGTTCGTGTAGCCCTCCCCGTCGAACAGGTCGCGGATGATGTGCAGCGCCTCCACGATGCGCTCGTGCCGCACGTCGGCCGCGGGCCACCCGCCGCCGACGACGTGCTCGTTGAGGTTCTCCCCCGCGCCGATGCCCAGGGTGAAGCGGCCCTCGGAGAGGATCTGCAGCGTCGCGGCCTGCTGCGCCACGACCGCCGGGTGGTAGCGGAAGGTCGGGCAGGTCACGTAGGTCATCAGCGGGATCCGGCTGGTCGCCTGCGCCGCCGCCCCGAGCGTCACCCACGCGTTCGGCGAGTGCCCCATCTCGTCCAGCCACGGGGAGTAGTGGTCGCTGCTGACGGCGAAGTCGAACCCGACCTCCTCGGCACCGGCCACATGGCGGACGAGGTCCCTCGGCCCGGCCTGCTCGGTCATCATCGTGTAGCCCAGCTGCAAAGACATGCCTGCCCGGCTACCCCGCGGCCCGGCGGGCAACCGCTACGCGCGCTCGGCCCTCAGCGCCTCCCGCAGCTTGGTCTTCCCGCTGGTGCGCAGCAGCGCCCCGGCGTAGACCCGGCCGCCCAGGCGGACGGCCGCCACGATCGCCACCAGCATGACCGCCACGGCCACGGCGACCTCCCACGCGGCGGCCTCGCCGGCGGCCTGCCGGACCGGCATGACGAGCGGGGAGAGGCCGGGGACGTAGGAGGTGACCACCGCGAGCGTGCCACCGGGGTCGGCCGCCGCCTGTATGCCGACGAAGAAGCCGCCGATGAGCAGGACCATCATCGGGGTCAGGACGCTCCCGAGGTCCTCCTGCCGGCTGACCAGCGACGCCGCCACCGCGAAGGCGGCCGCGTAGAACGCGTACCCCAGCACGAACCACAGGACGACCGACACCACGGTGCCGATCAGGGCACCCGGTACGGCGACGACGTCGAAGGCGAGCGCGCCCCCCACGGCGATGACGCCGATGAGCACGATCTGGGCCAGCCCGAGGACACCGAGCCCGATGATCTTCCCCGCGAGCAGCTGCCAGGGGCGCATGGTCGCCAGCAGCAGCTCCACCACGCGGCTGGCCTTCTCCTCCACCACGCCCTGGGCCACGAACTGCCCGAACATGATGAGCAGGCCGTAGAGCAACCCCACGCCGATGATCGCGACGAGGACCTGCTGCTGGTCCTCCTCGTCGTCGGCTGCCAGCGCGGTCACCTCGACCTCGGGGACCGCGTCCAGGTCGACGCCGGCCTCGGCCAGCTGCTGGGCGACCGCCACCCCGCTGACGGCGGCGTTGACCACCGCCTCCATCGTCGCGTCGCGGTCCTCCACCAGGAGCTCGGGCGCCGGACCGCCACCGGCGAGCAGCGCGCCGTCGACGTCCCCGGTCTCCACCGCCTGGCGCGCCGCGGCCTCGTCGTCCAGCGGCACCACCGTGACGTCGATCCCGATGGCCTGGCCCTGCGCCTCGACGGCCGGCCCGAGCTGGGCGGTGTCGCCCACCACCCCCAGCCGGGGCTCCTCGCCGCCGGAGTTCACGGCCACCTGGAAGCCGAGGATGCCGATCAGCAGCACGACGGTGAGGACGACGCCGATGATGAAGTTCTTGTCCCGGAGGCGGGCGGAGATCTCGCGGCCGGCGACGAGCCGGACGAGCTCGGCGCTGCCCGGGTCGCGCCCGGCGTCCCGGGTCGGGTCCGGGGCGCTCACGCCGCCACCTCCTGCTCGGTGCGCGGATCGGCGACGGCGCCGCGGAACAGCTCCACCAGCGTGGGCTCCCGCCAGGCGAAGTGCGCGACCCGCCCGGTCCGCACCGCCGCGGCCAGGACCGCCTGGTCGTCGGCGTGCCCGGCCAGGTCCAGCAGCGTGTCGCCGGCCTGCTCGGAGACGACGCGGACGCCCGGCAGGGCGGTGGCCCAGCCCGGGGCGGCGTCGGGGACGACGACGCGCAGCAGGCGACCGGCCTCCCGCCGCCGCAGCTCCTCCACGGTGCCGGTCGCGACCATGCGCCCGCGGGCGAGGATGCCGACCGAGTCGCACAGCCGCTCGACCAGGTCCAGCTGGTGGCTGGAGAAGACCACCGGCACACCGCTGCGGACCTGGTCCAGCAGCGCCTCGGCCAGGGAGTCGACGCCCACGGGGTCCAGCCCGGAGAACGGCTCGTCCAGGATGAGCACCTCGGGGCGGCTGACCAGCGCGGCAGCGAGCTGGACGCGCTGCTGGTTGCCCAGCGACAGCTTCTCCACCGGGTCGCCGCGGCGGGCGCCCAGGCCCAGCCGCTCGACCCACTCCTCGGACGCCCGCGCGGCCGCCGCCCGGTCGAGGCCGTGGAGCCGGGCGAGGTACGCCACCTGCTCGCCGACCTTCATCTTCGGGTACAGCCCGCGCTCCTCCGGCATGTAGCCGACCCGGCGGCGCAGCACCTGGTCGAGCCGCCGGCCCTGCCAGCGCACCTCGCCGGCGTCGGGCAGCACCAGGCCCATCGCGATGCGCATCGTCGTCGTCTTGCCGGCACCGTTCGAGCCGCAGAAGCCGAACATCGAGCCGGGCCGGACGGCGAAGCCCACGCCGTCGAGCACCTGGTTGTCGCCGTAGCTCTTGCGGAGCCCGTCGAACTCGAGCACCGGTCCTCCTGCCGTCGTCCTCCTGTGTCGACCGACCGTATCGGTCGGTGGCCTGCGGGACGACGACGTCCCGGGGACGTGTCCGGGAACGGTGCGCGACCGGTCGCGCCGGGGCGCCTCCTGCGGTGTCATCGGCGCATGAGCGAGAGCGACGGCGTGGCGCGGCCGCCTGCCGGGGTCGGCCTGGCGGGGCTGCGGTCGGCCGCGGCCGGGTGCCGGGCCTGCGAGCTGTGGCAGGACACCACCCAGACGGTGTTCGGGGAGGGGCCCGAGACCGCCCGGGTGGTCTTCGTCGGCGAGCAGCCGGGTGACCAGGAGGACCGGAGGGGCGAGCCGTTCGTCGGCCCCGCGGGCCGGTTGCTCGACCAGGCCCTGGCCGACGCGGGCATCGACCGCCGGGACAGCTACGTCACCAACTCGGTCAAGCACTTCTCGCACACGGTGAAGGGCAAGCGGCGGATCCACCAGACGCCGCGGGCCGAGCACCTGCGGGCGTGCCGGCCGTGGCTGGAGGCGGAGTTCGCCGTCCTGCAGCCCGAGGTCGTCGTGGCCCTGGGTGCGACGGCGGCCAAGGGGCTGATCTCGCCGTCGTTCCGGATCACCCGCGACCACGGCCGGCTGCTGCCCTGGACTGTGAGGCTGGCCGGGTCGGTTCGTCGGTGATGGGCTGACTGCTGGCGGCAGCGGGCGTGACCCTTGCTCTGACTGGCCTCGTGCCTTTGCCGGGA